>NZ_MJWZ01000030.1:0-109487 GCF_001762535.1 Campylobacter sp. BCW_6889
CACCCCAAAACGGAACAGATTTTGCTTATATTATTTTAATATATTTAGATTGAAGGCAGAAAAATCTAAATCAAGGAATTAATATGAGTATCTTTAGCATCAATGATAACTCAAACTATAATTCTATACTTTCACAAGCAAAAGCTAATAAAGAAAGTAAAGAAAATTCTAAAATAAGTTTTGCTAATGCTTTTTTAAAACAAAATGCTAGTAAGTTAAATGAAATTCAAAATGCAAATTCACAAACTCTAGCAAGAAGTGAAGTATTAAATTCTACTAATACAACAAATACTAGCAATAATACTAATTTTAGTATAAGTAGTAAGACAAGTTCTCCTAATTATGATATATCAAGTGAATTTAAAAACTCTATTTATACTCTAAAATACAAACAAGCAGATATAAGTAATACTTCTACTAATACAGCCTATGGTTATAGTGTAGATAAAGATGGCTATATGGGAAGTGATTTTAACAAAGCTGCAGGACTTCCTGAAGATTTTAAGATACATAAATCTACTTTGGATGAGATAGAGAGAGTGGCTGAATATAATGTTTCTGATATAAGAGAATATCTAGGTGTAGATAAATATTATTCTAATATAGATATGGCTGAAACCATAAAACAATATTATAATCTTTTTTCTAATGCTTTAAGCCAAAGCTTTCCAAGTGATAAAACAAGTTTTAGTGAAGCAGATATAAATTCTATGCCTAGTGGATATGCTGTAGGTGGAGATAAATGTATGAATTTTAATGATCCAAATAATAGAATGAATATTACTCATTTAAAAGACTTTTCTGGAGCTTTAGTTTCAAATGTCTATCAAACATCAGAACAAGCAGAGAAAGCTGATGATCTTTGGGCTGATTCTGGAAATATGATTAATGGTTTAAAACCTGAAACCTTAGGTTTATCCTTAGAAGAAATAAAAAATGTTTCTCAAGCTAAATATGAATGTGATTTTAAACCTGATATGTCATTTTATCCAAAAAATGAAGATGGAACTTATACTAAAGAAGATTTATTTATGAGTTTTTTAAAATCTCAAGGTGGACAACCCGTTGAGAGTCCAAAAACTACACTTAATCCAAAAGTAGAAGCTTACAATACAGCTATGGCTAAGGAGAGTTTTTCAACCACTAGCGTTGATTTGACTGATATCATGACAGGTAAGGTTGATTTTGCAAGTTTATTAAAATATGAACTTGATAGAGGTCGTATAGCTGGAGAGCTTTATATGTATGAAAAGGGTATGTCTCCTAAGCAAGCTTTAGGCAATTGGGCTTTAGACGCTGAGATTAAACAAGCTCTTGCTAATGGCTGGAAAGCAAGTAGTGAAAGTATAAATTCTTATGTTGGATCTATAATGGATAGATTAAATAATCTTATAGGACAAACTAGGGTTTACAGGTTTTAATTTTTTAAGTTTGAAACAAATTGCTAATAACAAAATAAGATAAAATTAGTATAATTTTTTTACAAAAAATTTTGAAAGGAAATTATGAAAAAAATTATTTTGATTTTTATCTCTTTTTTTGCTTTAAATTTGAGTGCAAAAGATTTGGTTGTAGGAATGGAGCTTGGATATCCGCCTTTTGAAATGAGCGATAAAACAGGCAAAGCAAGTGGAATTAGCGTGGATTTTTTAGAAGCTTTTGCAAAGAAAAACGGCTATAAACTTGTAGTAAAAAATATCGCTTGGGATGGTTTAATATCTGCTTTAAAAACAGCCAAGATAGATCTTATCATGTCTTCTATGACAATTACCGATGAGAGAAAGAAAGTGGTGGATTTTAGCATTCCTTATGCTAAGGCAAATTTGGCTATTTTAACTCCTTTGAACTCTGATATTACAAATATCAAAGATTTAGATAAAAAGGGCAAAGTTTTGGCTTTAAAGCGTGGTTCTACAGGACATTTATATGCGGTTAAAAATTTAAAAAATGCAACTATTAATTTATTTGATAAAGAAAATGCTGCTATTTTGGAAGTGATTCAAGGCAAGGCTGATGGATTTTTTTATGATCAACTTACGATTTATCGCACTTGGCAAAAACATCAAGATACAACCAGAGCCATTTTAGCGCCTTTTCAAGAAAATCCTGAGTTTTGGGGTATAGCTGTAAGAAAAGGTGATGAAGCTTTAAAGGACAAGCTTGATAATTTCATTGATGAGAGTAGGAAAAATGGCTTTTTAGATTTTTTGGGCAATAAGTATTTAAAAGACATTAAAGAAGTTTTTAAGCAAAATAATATCACTTTTTTCTTGTAGGCTTTTAATAAAATATTGATAATTAATATTAATTTTATAAATTTTGATATACAATATCATTATCTAAATTTTAAATAAAAGGATTTAAGATAATGAAAAAAGTTGCATTTTTTTTGTTATTTTTGTTTTTATCTTGCACTGTACTAAACGCAGCTAGGGAGTATTGCAAATATGCTTATCAAGAAGATAGAGCTATACCTTTAATTTTAAATTATGGAATAAGATTAGGAGTAGTAGGTGCTGGGGTTGCGAATGCACCTGCACCGGGCGGAAGTACTTACAATTCAAAAATTGACATGATGGCTGCAAGATGCCACTAAGCTTAGTTTTTGGGTGTATTTTACAATGCTAGAATTTATTTTTACTCTTATTTTAGATTTTACTTTTTATTCTATCAAGACCCTAGAAAAAGTCTTTCTAGGGCGAACAGCCTTAGTAATTCTTTTTGTTGTTTTTATAGCTCTTTTTTGCGTTAAAGGCTTGTTTTTGTATATACTTTTAGCTTTAGAATTATTTTTGCTTTTGTATCTTTTTCTTGGAATTTTGTTTTTAAGATTTTATAAATCTTAGGTTACAAAGCTTTCCACAAGCCTTTGCACTAGCAAATTCCATCCATCCACTAATACAAAAATTAAGAGTTTAAAAGGTAAAGAGATCATAGTAGGAGGTAGCATCATCATACCCATAGCCATTAAAACTGAGCTTACAACCATATCTATGACTAAAAAGGGTAGGTAGATTAAAAACCCTATTTCAAAAGCGGTTTTAAGCTCTGAAATCATAAAAGCAGGAACTAAAACCGTAAGGGGAACATCATCTATGGTTTTGGGATTGGGTAGATTGCGTATGCGATAAAAAAGGGCTAAATCTTTTTCTCGAGTATTTTTAAGCATAAAATCTTTAAAAGGCTTTGCTCCTTTTATAAAAGCCTCTTCATAGCCTATTTTTTCTGTTAAATAAGGTTTTATACCTTCATTATAAGATTTTGTAGCTACAGGTTCCATGATAAAAAAAGTTAAAATTAAAGCCAAGGTTACTAAAATGGTATTAGGTGGCATACTTTGCGTCCCCATAGCTTGTCGCAAAAATGAAAATACCACAATAAGACGTAAGAAAGAAGTCATAACAAAAACTATACTTGGAGCGAGCGCAAGTATGGTTAAAACAATCACTATATTCAAAGTAGTAACAAGCTGATTAGGTGTATTGGGTGCACTTAAGCTTAAATTTACTGTAGGGATAGTTGCTTCAGCAGCAAATAAGCTCATGCTTAAAAGTAAAAATAATAATATTTTTTTCAAAATTTAAAAACCTTTTTTTTGTTTTTTATTAAAGAAATTTAAATTTTATCTTTTGATGACTAAAAACTAGTTTAAGGGTATTAGGATTTTAACTTTAAACTGCTAAAATAGTCTTTTAGACTTCTTAATAACAAAGGTAAAAAATGAAAACTTCTATTTTGATTTTAGCGGCAGGATTAGGCACTAGAATGAAATCACAAAAGCCAAAGGTTTTGCAAGAGCTTTGTCAAAAAAGTATGATTTTACACATTTTAAAAAAGGCTTTTGCTTTAAGTGATGATGTAAGTGTAGTTTTATCACATCAAAAAGAACGCGTTGAAAAAGAAATTTTAGAACATTTTCCAAAAACACAAATTTTAGAGCAAGACTTGCAAAATTATCCAGGAACTGCGGGAGCTTTAAGGGGGTTTGAGCCTAAAAATGAAAGAGTGTTGATTCTTTGTGGCGATATGCCTTTGGTTGAGCAAACAAGTTTGGAAGCTTTGTTGGGTAATAATGCAAAATTAAATCTAGCAGTTTTTAAAGCAAGAGATCCTAAAAGTTATGGTAGGGTGGTGATAAAAAACGATAGCGTTGAAAAAATTGTTGAATTTAAAGATGCAAATACACAAGAAAAAGAGATAAATACTTGCAATGCTGGGGTTTATGTGATTGACTCGAGGCTTTTAAAAGAGCTTTTACCTTTGATTGATAACAATAATGTGGCAAAAGAGTATTATTTAACCGACATTGTAAAACTAGCAAAAGAAAAAGATGTGATGATTAAAGCGGTTTTTGTAGATGAAGATGAATTTATGGGGATTAATGATAAATTTGAACTCAGTATAGCTGAAAATTTCATGCAAGAAAAAATTAAAAAACACTGGATGCAACAGGGAGTGATTTTTCATTTACCGCAAAGCACTTTTATAGGTGCAGATGTTGAATTTGTAGATGAATGCGAAGTATATGAAAATGTAAGGATAGAGGGTAAAAGTAAGATTATAAACTCTATCGTTAAAAGTTCAAGCGTGATAGAAAATTCCATCATAGAAAATAGCGATGTAGGGCCTTTGGCACATTTGCGTCCAAATTGTGAGTTAAAAAACACTCATATAGGAAATTTTGTAGAATGCAAAAATGCAAAGTTAAATACCGTAAAAGCAGGACATTTGAGCTATTTAGGAGATTGTGAGATAGATAGTGGAACTAATATAGGCTGTGGGACTATTACATGCAATTATGATGGGGTAAAAAAGCATAAAACCATCATAGGAAAAAATGTTTTTGTAGGTTCTGATACGCAATTTATCGCACCTGTAAAAATCGAAGATGAAGTGATCATAGCAGCAGGAAGCACAGTAAGTGTCAATGTAGAAAAAGGTGCTTTATTTATCAATAGAGCAGGGCATAAGATGGTAAAAGATTATTATTACAAGAAATTTCAAAAATGAAAACCATACTTTTGGCTATTAGTGGCAGTATAGCTTTTTATAAATCTTACGAGCTTATTTCTTTGTTTAAAAAAGAAGGCTTTAGGGTAAAAGTTTTGCTTTCTAATGGTTTGTTAAAATTTGCTAGCAAAATGAGTTTTGAAGCCTTGGCTGATGAGATTTTATGCGAGGAAAATGAAAGTTGGCAAAACTCAAACAATCACATAGCTTTTAGCAAGGATGTAGACCTTGTTTTGTTTGCCCCTGCAAGTGTTAATTCTATCAATAAACTTGCTTTTGGTATAGCGGATAATCTTTTTATCCAAACCTTAATCGCAGCAAATAAACCTCTTATCATAGCTCCTGCGGCAAATACAAATATGTTTCATCATTTTAGCACGCAAAATTCTTTAAAGATACTTAAAGAAAATAAAGCTTTGATTATAGAGCCTATTTGTAAAGTTTTAGCTTGTAAAGATGAAGGCGCAGGAGCCTTAGCTGAAGTTAAGGATATTTTTAATATTAGCAAAAGAGAACTTTTAAAAGAAAAGTTTTGGTGCGATAAAAGCGTAGTTATCACAGGTGGTGGCACAAGAGAAAGAATTGATGATGTGCGTTGTGTGAGTAATTTTTCAAGTGGAAAAATGGCAAAAGCCATAGCTGATGCTTTTTATTTTTTAGGAGCTAGGGTAAAACTTTTAAGCTCTGTGGAATTTGATACTCCTTATGAGCTTTGCAAATTTGAAAGTTCTAAGGATCTAAAAGAGCTTTTGGATAAAAATTTAAGTCATGATTTTTTGATTATGACGGCTGCAGTGAGTGATTTTATCCCTCAAAGTGTAAAAGGAAAAATTAAAAAAAATGAGCATTTACAGGGTTTAAACTTGCATCTATCTTTAAATGAAGATTTGCTTAAAACTTGCAAATTTCAAGGCAAAAAGATAGGTTTTAAGATGGAATTTGATTCTCAAAATGCCTTAGAAAATGCGAAAAAATCTTTAAAAGATAAGCAACTTGATATGATTTGTCTTAATATCATTGATCAAAAAAATTATTTTGGAAGCGATCAAAATGAACTTTATTTTATCGCTTTAAATAATGAAAATAAAAGCACCTTGCAAAGCAAAGAAAAATTGGCATTTGAATTAGTAAAATGGTGTGAAAAATTATGAGTATGATTAATTCTACCTTGCCTATACAAATGAAAGTTTTGGCTAAATCAGGCTATGGACACTATACGCTTTTGTTAAATCACAAAAAGATTCAAACCAAAAGCATGATAGAGCTTGAAATTGGTGCTGAATATTTAGCTGAACTTTATATGCAAAATGGTGGAGTTATACAATTTAAACATCTTTCAAAGCGTCCTAATTTCAAACCTTTTGAAGAGGGATTGGCTTTGATAATCGCTATTTTAGAGGATAAAATTTCTTATAAAAAATTCATCATACAAAATCTTTTAGATTGTAAAGATATAGAGCGTTATCAGATATTAAAAGAAATGCTTTTTGCAAGTTTTGAAAATATTTATCATATTCCTTTTATCTTTGAAAATAAATCTTGTTTGTTTCAAATGCGTAAAAGAGCAAAATATTTAGAAATTTACTTATATTTTAGTGTTTTTGGAGCTTTGAAAATTTTGATAGATTCACAAGGTGTTAGCGTTTTTACACCTTTTGTCAAGGTACAAAAATTTTTAAACGAACATTTAGATTTTAATGTATCGCAAGAAAACAAGATTGAACCTTTGTTTGTTTTCAAAAGGCTTTTTGATTTTAAAGGATGAAAAATGAATGAATTAAAACACCTTGCTGTTGTTATGGATGGTAATAGGCGCTGGGCTAGAGCTAAGGGTTTTTTGGCAAAACTTGGATATTCCCAAGGAGTCAAAACTATGCAAAAATTGATGGAAGTTTGCATGGAAGAAAATATTTCAAATTTAAGCCTTTTTGCTTTTAGTACGGAAAATTGGAAGCGTCCTAAAGATGAAATTGATTTTATTTTTGAACTTTTAGATCGTTGTTTGGATGAAGCTTTAGAAAAATTTGAAAAAAATAATGTGCGTTTAAGAGCTATAGGTGATTTATCGCGTTTGGAAGATAAAGTAAGAGAAAAAATTACCTTAGTTGAAGAAAAAACAAAGCATTGTGACGCACTTTGTGTTAATTTGGCTATAAGTTATGGTGCAAGAGATGAAATTATAAGAGCTGCTAAGCGTGTGATCGAAAAAAAACTTGAGCTAAATGAAGAAAATTTAACGCAAAATTTAGATTTACCTTTAGATGTGGATTTGATGCTTCGCGTTGGAAATGCTAAAAGACTTTCAAATTTCTTACTTTGGCAGTGTTCATATGCTGAAATTTATTTTAGTGAAACTTTATTTCCATCTCTTACCAAGAGAGAATTTAAAAGGATTATTAAAGAATTTAGAAATAGAGAAAGAACTTTTGGAAAATGATATTTTTCATAATAATTCTAGGGGCTTGTTTGGGTTCTTTTTGCGCAAGTTTGGCAAGTAGGATAATTGAAAAAAAACCTTTTTTTATCTCGCGCTCTTTTTGTTTTTCTTGCGATACAAAATTAAAATACTATGAAATTATTCCTATTTTTTCTTATGTTTTTTTAAAGGCAAAATGTCAAACTTGCAAATGTCATTTGCCTATTTCTTTATTAATCAATGAAATTTTAGGCATAATTTTGCTTATTTTGGTTTATTCTTTAAGTCAAAATTTTTATGATTTTTTATTTTTATCTCTATTTTTATTTAATCTTTTCTTGCTTTCTTTAATTGATATTAAACTC
Source organism: Campylobacter sp. BCW_6889 (assembly GCF_001762535.1). Lineage (NCBI taxonomy): Bacteria > Pseudomonadati > Campylobacterota > Epsilonproteobacteria > Campylobacterales > Campylobacteraceae > Campylobacter > Campylobacter sp. BCW_6889. The sequence continues at coordinate 7,792 of NZ_MJWZ01000030.1, forward strand.
AAAGCCGTACCACAAATCTTACTTTGGAGCGCTTTTTTATTTGCTTTTTTTTACGCCTTTAGGGAAAGTGAAATTTTACATTTTTTGATTTTTAAAGAGTTTAGCAGAGGTTTTTTACTAAATGCTTTTAGTTTTGGAGGATTTGTTTTTTTATTAAAAAGTTTAGTTTTTTTTCTAATGAATTTCCAAAAAAAAGATGAAATTTTAGAAAATTTGGGTGATGCTGATATTATCATTATGTCTTGTATGGGTGGAATTTTAGGTTTTGAGTATGGATTTTTAGTATTATTTATAGCTTCTATTTTAACTTTGCCTTTTTTTATTTTTTTTAAAATTAAAGCAATAAAAGAGCAAGAACTTGCTATGATACCCTTTTTAAATATCGCTTTTGTGGCAGTTTTATTTTATAAAAACTTAGGATTATTCTAATGAAGCTTAGTTTAAGATATGTTTTAAATCAATTTTTAAGTACGAATTTATCTATATTTTTCGTACTTTTTGCTATTGTATCTATGGTATTTTTTATTCAACTTGCAAAACTTACTTCAAGTATAGAGATTAGTTTTTTGGATCTTTTAAAGCTTTATGGATTTATGTTGCCTAGAATTTTAATTTTTACCTTGCCTATATCTTTTTTTATTTCTTTAACTTTGGCTTTGTTTAGGCTTTCCAAGGAAAATGAAAGCATAGTGCTTTTTACTTTGGGATTTTCACCAATGATTTTGGCAAAATTTTTCCTTAAAATTGCAAGCTTGATTAGTGCTTTTATGCTTGTTGTGGCTTTGGTAATGATACCTATAGTATTTGAACTTCAGGATAACTTTGTAAACTATAAAAGCACTCAAGTGAAATTTAACTACAAAACAGGAGAATTTGGACAAAAATTTTTAGACTGGATGATTTTTATAGAAAAACAAGATAGTGATAAGTATGAAAACATAATTATGTATCGCCCTAAACATAAAGCAGATGATAAAGAACAGCTTATCATAGCCAAAGAAGCGCATGTGCAAAGAAAAGATGATAGCTTTGCTTTTAGCTTAAATCAAGGAAAAATGTATAATTTTGAGCAAGGTCAAAGTATTTTTAGTGGAGAATTTGATGCTTTAGTAGTAAATACTCAGTTTAATACAGACAATCTTCAAACAAAGAAATTTTATGAATACTGGAATGATTTAAACGAAAACCCACAAAGAGCAAGAGAATTTGTGATTTATACAACTATAGCCTTGTTTCCACTTGCTAGTACGCTTTTTGCGCTTTGCTTTGGTTTGGTTACTTATCGTTATGAAAAAGGCTATGTGTATTTAGGTATGTTTGGAGTGATTGCTATATATTTTGGACTTTTAAGTTCTTTTTCTCAACCTCCAATTTTGGCTTGCCTTGGAATTTTTTCTTTAAGTTTATTTGTTTCGGCTTATTGTTTTAAGAAAATGATTTTGAGTCGTTATTGATGAAAATAAAAATTATATTTTCTTATGATGGCTCTGCTTTTTTAGGTTCTGCTACTCAGCCTCATAAAAAAGGTGTTCAAGATGCTTTAAGTGGGGCTTTATCGCATTTGGGTATTTTTTCACCTCTTTTGATGGCTTCTCGTACAGATAAAGGAGTGCATGCAAGCTATGCTGTAGCTAGTGTAGAATGTGGAGATTATTTTACAAATTTAGAATATCTTCAAAAACAACTTAATAAATTTTCCCATCCTTTTATCCATATCAAAAAAATTGAAAAAGTAAAAGATGATTTTGAGGTAAGATTTGATGTAAAAAGTAGAGAATACCGCTATATATTTTCTCACTCTTCTTATAGTCCTTTTATGGCTTCTTATGTACATTTTTATCCTAAATTTGACTTAGATAAGGCTAATGAGCTTTTGGGTTTTTTTGTGGGAAAAAAGGATTTAAAGTTTTTTTGCAAAAGTGGAGGGGATAATAAAACGACTTTAAGAGAAATTTTTATTGCTAGAGCTTATGTTTATAAAGATTTTAGCATTTTTCATTTTAAAGCTAATGGTTTTTTAAGAGGGCAAATTAGATTAAGCGTAGCAAGCGTTTTAAAGGTTTTAGAAGGAAAAATGAGTGAAAAAGAACTCAAAGAACAGATTGAGGCTAAAAAGCAATACAATCACTTTTTAGCACCGCCAAATGGACTTTATTTAAGCCGTATATGTTATTAAAAACTTTCATAGAAATTAAAGGCCTTTTGGGTTAAAATTTTTCTTATTTCTTCTTGATGTTCTTTGCCTTTGGTTTCTAGGGTAATTGAAATCATCGCATCGCCATAATCAAGCTTGGTGGAAAATCTATCATAGTCGATTTTTACTATATTTGCATTGGCTATTTTTAAGCTGTCTGTAAGGTGTAATAATGCCCCAGGTTTATCTACTAAAGTAACATGAATTTGCATTTTTCTGTAAGATTTAAATAAACCTTTTTCTATGATGATATTTAGCATTTGTGCATCGATATTGCCTCCGCTTAAAACTACGCCAATTTTTTTATGATTTTGTGTATTTATTTTTTGATGAAGTAGGGTGGCTACACTCGCAGCTCCTGCGCCTTCAACTATGATTTTATGTTTTTCAAGTAAAAACAATACCGCATTAGCGATTTCTTCATCATCAACTTGGATAAAATCATCTACGCATTCTAAAATAATATTAAAATTAATAGGATTTGCATTACGCACAGCAATACCATCGGCTATAGTGCGTACGCTTTTTGCATTTTTGATTTTTTTAGCATGAAAACTTTCATACATTGCAGGAGCTCCTTTGGCTCCAACGCCGATGATTTTAATGTTTGGATTGATTTGTTTAGCTGCACTTGCGATACCACTTATAAGCCCTCCACCTCCAACAGGTGCGATAATCATATCAAGATCGCTTATTTCATCAAGCATTTCAAGCATCAAAGTTCCTTGTCCTGCCATTACAAATTCATCTTCAAAAGGATGAATAAAGCTAAGATTATTTTCTTTAGCATAAGAGGTTGCAAAGGCATAGGCTTCATCAAAATTATCCCCTTTGAGTATCACCTCTGCTCCTAAGGCTTTTGTAGCAGAAACTTTTAAGAGCGGAGTGGATTCTGGCATTACAATAACTGCTTTAATGCCAAATTTTTTTGCACTAATGGCCACGCCTTGAGCATGGTTTCCCGCACTTGCGGCAATGACTCCATGTTGTTTTTGTTCAGTGCTAAGATTGGCTATTTTATTATAAGCTCCACGAATTTTATAAGCACCTGTAATTTGTAAATTTTCATTTTTAAGATAAATTTCACTTTGACAAATATCACTTAAAAAAGAAGAGTGTATGAAAGGAGTTTTGTTTACAAACCCTGAAATTTGTTGTTTTGCTTTGTAAATTTTATTAAGCTCTAACACTATTTTTCCTTTGTTTTAAAATACGGATATTCTAGCATAATGCAACGATTTTGTATAAAATTTATATCTAATTTTTTACATTCTTCTTTGGCTGTTTCATTACTAATACCAAGTTGAAGCCACAGGTTTTTAATATTTTTTTCAACAAGCTTAGGAAGAATTTCTAGTGCCACTTCGCCTTTCCTAAAAAGTATAAGTGTATCGATTTTTTCTTCTATTTGATCTAAATTTCTATAAACTTTTTCATTTAAAATAAACTCTTCTTTAGGATAAATAGGAAAAATTTTATAATTTTTTCTTTGTAAAAATTCTGCTACCCTATAAGAAGCTCTTGTCTTATCTGGTCTTAAAGCAAATACGGCAATATTTTTACTTGTATTTATAATATAAGAGATAGTTTCTTTTTCATTCATTATTAACCTTTGTTTTGGTATTTTATCTTAAATGATTAAAAAATTAACTAAAATGAATTCAAAAAATGAAAAAAGTGTTATAATATAGCAAATTCCGAAGTTTAATAAGGAGGGAAAAATGGAAGAATTTTATCCATATACTTTAACAATCCATCTTCTTTGTGCTATTTTGTTTATAGGTTATTTGTTTGTTGATGTATTTGTTTTGGGTGTAGTTAAAAAGAAAAATCCTAATTTTGACAAAAGTCTTTTTAATGCTACTGGGGTTAAAATAATGCCTTTTGTGGTTCTTTTGCTTTTTTTAAGCGGAGGTGCTTTGGCAGGTTTTCATTTTAAACCTTTAAATTTACTTTTTGCTATAAAAATTATTTTGGCTTTTGGAATTTTATCTTTAGTTGTTTTTTCTTTATTTTGTCATTTTATATTAAAGAAGAAAAACCCGCTTGGTGCTTTTATCCATCCTTTTGTATTTGTGCTTTGTATCGCGATAGTAATACTGGCTAAATTAATGAATTATTTTTTTATACCTTGCTAAGAAATACTCCACATTCAAGATGTGGAGTATTGGCAAATTGATCAAAAAGAGCAAACTCTTCCACTCTATGTGTTAGACTTAATTCTTTTAAATTTTCTTTTAAAGTGATAGGATTGCAAGAAATATAAATAATATTTTCATATTTTTTTATTAAGTCAATTACGCTTTTATCAAGTCCTGCACGGGGTGGATCAACTAAAACATGAGAGAAATTAAAATCATCTAATCGAATATCTTTTAAACGAAAAAATTCTCTTTCTTTTTTGATAGCAAGACTTAATTCTTCGCTTGAAAGTCTTGCAAAGTGGATATTTGTTGTATTGTTAAGCTCGCAATTTTTTAAAGCAAAATTAATATTGCTTTTTGAAATTTCAGTGGCTAAAATTTTAAAAAAGAATGGTGCTAAAGCTAAAGTAAAATTTCCATATCCACAGTAAAGCTCAAGTAAATCCATTCTTTTTTGAGTGCTTAAAATTTCACATACCCAAGTAATCATTTTTTCATTTATAGCAGTATTAGGCTGAATAAAACAATCGTTGTTAAATTCATAAAATATTTTTCTATCTTGAATATTTAAAGTTTGTCTTAGATTTTCTGTTTTAAAAATAAGTTTTTTGCCTTTACTTCTTGCTATAAGGTTGATATGAAGAATATTGCTTAAATTTTCTAAATTTGACTTTATATCTTCTATATTTTTATGATAAAGTAAAGTTATGCTAAGTTCTTGCTTTGTGGTTAAAAACTCCACGCCAAAAAGTTTTTCTTTTAATTTGCTATCTTGACGCAAGCATTCTAGAAGTTTTGGCATAAAAGCGCAAATTTTTTCATCAGCAAAATCTAAATATTCTATAATATACTTTTTTTTGCTTTTTGGATCAAACATTGCATAAAAAAGCGTATCATTTTCATGATAAAATGAAAGTTCAGCTCTTGTACGATAATGTTTATCTTTTGAGGCAAAAAGTTTAAATTCCTTTGTATAAAATTCTTTAAAATATTTTTTTATGAAAGAGTGTTTTTCATCTAAAGTAAGAAAATTTCCAAAATTTTCAAGACTCATGGAACTTTCTTTCCGATGAGTCTTAGTAAAAGCGCAATAAGTATGAAATTCAAAGGCAAGACAAGCCAAACACTAAGTCCTAAAGATACAGGAATATATCCAGCGATTAAAGAAATACCACAGATAAATAGAGCATAAGGAATTTGTGTTCTTACATGCTCCATATGATCGCATTTTGCACTCATAGATGAAAGGATTACATTATCTGAAATTGGTGAGCAATGGTTTCCAAAAATCGCACCTGTTAAAACGCAGCTTATATTAATGACCATATAATGATGCATAGCGTTTGCATCCATACCATTGATTTTGGCGATTTCATGAGCTAAAGGCACAGCCAAAGGCATTAAAATCCCCATAGTTCCATAGCTTGTTCCTATGGCAAAAGAAATGGCTGAAGCAAAAGCAAAAATAGTAGCAGGTAAAATAAACTCAGGCAATTTATCTGCAAGCAAACTAGTGATAAATAAAGAAGTCCCTAGATCCTTTACTATACTTGAAAGCGACCAAGCAAATAAAAGTAAGACTATAGTGAAAATCATGGTTTTCCAGCCATATATCCAAGTTTCTACCGCTTCTTTAAGATTGAAAATTTTACGACGCACCCCGATAAAAATCGCTACAATAGCAGCAAACAAAGCAGCTTGGAATAACACCACAGAAGAATCAGCATTTCCAAAAGCAGCCCTAAAAGTTTCAAAAGATAAAGGATTGGCACTTGCTTTTGCAAGTTCTTCGCCTTCTAAAGTGCTAAGTCCATTAAAATAAAATCCTAATATAGCTAAAATGATTAAAGTAAAAATAGGAACAATAGCATCAAAAGCACGAATTTTAATACCTTCTTTTGGTGCTAAAAACTGATCTTCTAATTCAGCAGTATCTAGTGTGCCTGATTTAGGTAGAGGTGCAATTTGTCCTGTGGTTCTTGCACGCACTTCAGCCTTGTACATAGAGCCAAACTCACGTCCCATGATTGCAGTCATGACTACAAAAAAAAGCATGAAGATATTATAAAAACGATAAGGTATGGTTTCGACAAAAATTCCAAAAGCACTAATATCGCTAATGCCTATGTGTTCATAAGCGGTTTTAATTAAAGAAACTTCTAAGCCTATCCAAGTAGAAATTACAGCTATTCCTGCCACAGGAGCCGCGGTAGAGTCGATAATAAAGGCAAATTTTTCACGAGAAATTTTAAATTTATCGGCCAAAGGACGCATAATTGGACCTACGATCAGTAAATTAGCATAATCATCAAAAAATATTAAAAGCCCTAAAAACCAAGTATTAACTTGAGCTGATACAGCTGATTTGGCTCTTTTGGCAAATTTTAATGCTACAGCTTTTGCACCACCCATTTTTGTGATAAGTGCCACAAGACCACCTATACAAAGAATTTGCAAAATGATTCCTGCATTTACTGGATCTGAAGTTGAGCCTAAGATGTAAGAAATAATCTTTGAAAAAGATTCTACTGCGGTATTGTAATAATTTACAAAAGCTAAATGTTGTGCTTTAAAAATATTTGCAGAAAGGCTAAGTAGAAAAGTTCCGCTTAAAACCCCAGCAAAGAGTGATAAAATAACATCTTTTGTGATAAAGGCTAAAGCAATAGCAACTAAAGGTGGTATAAGCGTAAAAGCTCCAAACAAATTAGCATTTGCAGCTGCTTCTGAGGAGTTTGCAAATGTAACTAAAGGTAAAAATAATAAAACTAAAAATTTATTCATTCATCTCTTTCTATATAAAATCCATTCCAAGTTTGTGTTACCGGCATAAGCTCGATTTCATTAACATTAACATGGCTTGGTAGGTTAATGATAGACATTACTACTTTGGCAATATCATTAGCACTGATAAATTGCGTATTTTTATACACTGCATCAGCTTTTTGGATATCTCCTTTAAAACGCACTTCACTAAATTCAGTTTTGCAAAGTCCTGGAGCAATGTTTGTTACTTTGATATTGCTTCCTCTAAGATCATTTCTTAAGGCCAATGAAAATTGTCCTACAAAGGCTTTGGTTCCACAATACACATTACCTCCAAAATAAGGATTGCGTCCCGCAACTGAACCTAAGTTAAAAATATAAGCATTTTTTTGTTTACGAAGTATAGGAATAACAGCTTTTGCAACATATAAAAACCCTTTGATGTTTGTATCTACCATAGTGTTAATATCTTCAAGGTTTAATTTATCAAATTCATCTACCCCTAAAGCCAAGCCTGCATTATTAAAAAGCACATCAATTTCTTGAAATTCTTTAGGTAAATTTTCAATAGCCTCAAAGATTTCTTTTTGATTTCTTACATCTATGCAAAGCGTGTAAATCTTATCTTTGTGAGCATTTTTTAACTCTTCTAGACGCTCTTTGCGTCTAGCAAGGGCGATTACTTTGTAGCCTTCTTGTATAAAAGCTTCAACGCAAGCTCTACCAAAACCTGAACTAGCTCCTGTAATAAATGCGGTTTTCATTCTAAACTACCTCCATAAAATAGATTTTCGTTTGCTTTTAAACCCAAGCTTTTTAGATAATCAGCATTTTCTTTTTTACCTGCTGCTAGCGCAAAGTCAAGTGCATTAAAACCAAGATCATCAACAGCATTAAAATTTGCTCCTTTTGAAATAAGAAGTTTTAAAATTTCAACATTTCCATAGGCTGCAGCATGCATTAAAACATTTTTTGAAGTGTGCTCTAGAGCACAAAATGTAATAAAATAAGGCGTATTTGAACCTATGTTCGCACTTAATGCTAATTTTTCATTGTTATTAATATATTTTTGATTAACATTTGCTCCATTATTAAGAAGTAGTTTTATGATATCAAGACGATTAAACTCTATGGCATAAAAAAGTGGGGTTTTACCAAAGGCATTGGCTTGATTAACATTCGCTCCATTTTGGATTAAAAAATTTGTATTTTCATAATTTTCCAATGCGTAAAAAATAGCACTTTCATAACCTTCGTCAATCCTAGCACCAAAACGAATCAAAAGTTCTAAAATTTCTTTTTCTCTTTGATTTAAAAGCGCTGCTTGCAAGGCTATAGTAAGGTCATCTTGGCTTGGATTATTTGAAAAAATAAAATCTTGTATATAAGATACCGAATAATTTTTATTTGACATGATTTTTGCTAAAGGACTAATGTCTTTGTAAATTTTTGTTTCACCAACAGCCCAATTTAAGAATTCGTTTAAGGCATTGCTAGTATAGTAAATATTACTACCTTTGTCAAAATTAAAATTACTTTCAAAATACTTTTCTAAAGGTTCTATAGCATTGTTATATTCTTTCCAAAAAGCTTTGTAAAGTCTAAAATTTCCTATGCTTTGATATGCCCAATATCTAAAATAAGATTTTAAAATATCATATTTTTTTTCTAAATTTTCGGGTGTATCTAAAGTTTTTTGATAAGCGATGGGATCGATAGCTATTTTTAATAATAAAAAATCAAATTGTTGTAATTTTGGCAAATAAGCCACACCATTACAAGAGCTATTACTTCCGCGAATTTCATTGGAAATTGCATAGAGTTTTTTTGTAAAATCTTGATTTTTTAAAGATTCTTTACAGCTTGAAGCTATATTTAAATAATCTAAATTTGAACTTTCATTTAGCAATGTTTCATTATTTTTAATGTTGTCGCAGTTAATGGCATCGCTAGCCATTAAACTTGCAAAACAACAAAAGGAAGTGAATAATAACTTCAATATTTTTCCTTTGAAAATTTTAATTTTGTTATTTAATCCAAATAAGTATTAAATTTGAATTAATTTTCAAGTTTGAAATTTTCAATCTCATTAAAATTTAAATATCTATAGATATTTGCCTTATGCTCATCACTTAGTTTTTCGCTGACAATTTGTAAGTATTCTTCTTTGCTTGGAATTTTACCCAAAATCGCACAAACTGCCGCAAGTTCTGCACTGCCTAAATATACTTTAGCACCCATTCCCATACGGTTGTCAAAATTTCTTGTAGAAGTTGAGAAAACTACAGCTCCATCATTTACTCTAGCTTGATTGCCCATACACAAAGAACAACCAGGAACTTCTATTCTAGCACCTGCTGCGCCAAAGATACTGTAATAACCTTCATTGGTAAGTTGTGCTTTATCCATTTTTGTTGGAGGCACTACCCAAAGTCTGGTTTTAAGTATGCCTTTATCTTTTAAAATTTCTCCCAAAGCTCTATAATGTCCTATGTTTGTCATACAAGAACCTACAAAAACTTCATCTATATTTTTTGGACGCTTATCATCGGCTAAAATTTCGCTTAAGGTTGCCACATCATCAGGGTCATTTGGACAAGCTAGGATTGGCTCTTTAATGTCATTAAGATTAATATCTATAATATAAGCGTATTTTGCATCTTTATCTGCTCTTAAAAGAGTAGGGTTTTTAAGCCATTCTCTCATTTTTTCAGCCCTTCTAGCAAGGGTGGCTTTATTTTCATATCCTGATTCTATCATAGCTTCAATTAAAGAAATATTGGATTTGATATATTCGCTTACACTTTCTATGCTTAAATCCACACTGCAAGCAGCTGCAGATCTTTCAGCACTTGCATCACTAAGTTCAAAAGCTTGTTCGACTTTTAAGTTTGGCAAGCCTTCTATTTCTAAAATTTTTCCTGCAAAAATATTTTTCTTATTTTTCTTTTCAACGGTAAGTTGTCCTTGTTTGATTGCATAATAAGGTATAGCATTAACCAAATCTCTTAAGGTAACTCCAGCTTGTAATTCCCCACTAAAACGCACTAAAACACTTTCAGGTACATTTAAAGGCATAGAACCAGTAACTGCAGCAAAAGCCACAAGTCCACTTCCTGCAGGGAAAGAAATTCCTATAGGAAAGCGTGTGTGAGAATCTCCACCTGTTCCCACACTATCTGGCAATACAAAACGATTAAGCCAAGAGTGAATAACCCCATCACCTGGTTTTAAACTTACCCCACCACGACTTGTCATGAAATTGGGCAAGGTTTTATGTAAATTTGAATCGCTTACTTTTGGATAAGCAGCTGTATGGCAAAAGCTTTGCATCACAAAGTCTGCATTAAAACCTAGGCTTGCAAGTTCTTTAATTTCATCTCTAGTCATAGGACCTGTGGTATCTTGAGAGCCTACAGTTAAAGTTATAGGTTCTATATACATACCTGGACGTACGCCTTCAACTCCACAGGCACGACCTAGCATTTTTTGAGCCAAGGTATAACCACCGCTTGAAGATTTAGGTTGTTCAGGTTTGGTAAAGATATTTTCACTTTCCATTCCTAAAAATTCTCTAGCCTTGGTACAAAGCCCGCGACCTATGATAAGTGGGATTCTTCCTCCTGCTCTAACTTCATCTAAGAGAGTGTTTGGACTGAGTGTAAATTCTGCGATTGTAGAGCCATTTTTTATGATTTTTCCCTCATAAGGATGAATTTCAAACTCATCGCCCATTTCTAAGTTTGTTACATCACAGATGATAGGTAAAGCCCCGCTATCTTGAGCAGTGTTAAAGAAAATCGGTGCTATAGTTGAACCCATTACTATACCACCGCTATGCTTGTTTGGCACACCTTCTATTTCTTTTCCTAAGTGCCATTGTATAGAATTTATTGCTGATTTTCTACTTGAACCTGTTCCTACAACATCACCTACATAAACTACTTCGCGACCGCTTTTTTTAAGCTCTTTGATTTTTTCTAAGGATCCTGCTTGTCTTACTTTTAGCATGGCATTTGCATGCAAAGGAATATCGCTTCTTGTAAAAGCATCTCCTGCAGGGCTTAGATCGTCGGTATTTGTTTCGCCTGCTACTTTGAAAACTATACATTTAATCACTTGAGGTAATTTTTCTTTTTTGTTAAACCAGTCCGCATTTGCCCAGCTTTGTAAAACTTCCTTAGCGTGTGGATTGTTTTTGCTAAGTTCAGCTATGGTATGAAAATTATCATGTACAAAAATAATATTTTTCAACACTTCTGCAGAATCTTTGGCTATGTTTTCATCTTTTAAAGCATCGATTAAAACTTTAACATTATATCCGCCTAGCATAGTTCCAAGCATTCTTAAGGCTCTTTTTTTGTCTATATTTGGAGCACTGATTTTGCCTTTAAGTATAGAATCTAAAAATTCACATTTTACTAAAGCTGCATCATCAACACCAGGATTTACTCTATTTTCTAAAAGATTTGCAAGCTCTTCATTATTTTCATTTTCAAGTAGTTTACAAAGTTCTTTAGTTTGATTTGCATTTAAAGGAAGGGGTGGTATACCCAAAGCGGCTCTTTCTTCAACAAGTTTATTGTATTCTTGCATAAAAGACATTTTCTACTCCTTAAATATTTTTTATTATAATTGTAGCTCTTTGAAGGATAAAAAATGTTTAAAGTTTATTATAAAATGCCTTTATGTTACCTATCTTTACATAGTGATGGAAAATTTTTAACTAGAGTCGATTTTTGTGATAATAAAAGATCAGAAAAAAATTGTAGTTTGCTTGACTTAGCAAAATATGAACTTGATTTATATTTTACTCATAAGCTTAGAAAATTTAGCATTCCTGTTTTGATACAAGGTACAGACTTTGAATCAAAGGTTTATAGGGCTTTAATGAAAATTCCTTATGGCAAAATAGCTACTTATAAAGATATAGCAGAAAAAATCAATCATCCAAAAGCTTTTAGAGCTGTCGGAAATGCAAATTCTAAAAATCAAATTCCTATTTTTATACCTTGTCATAGAGTTATTGCAAGCAATGGTATAGGAGGATATAATGGAGGGCTTGAAATAAAAAGATTTTTGCTTGAAAATGAAGGAGTGAATTTAAAATAAGCTTGGGGTTTGATTTTCTTTGTTTTCAAATTCTTGCTCAAAAATATCATAATTTTCAAGAATTAAACAATATTTAAAATTTTTTAATTTTCTTAAATCTGAAAGCTGATTATAGGAAAAATCGCAAAATAAAGAATTTTTAGAAGCAATTTTAAAGTCTTTTATGTTTTTAAATTTTTCTTTCCAGAATTCAAAGGTATTTTGGTTGTTACTTACAATAAACGCTTGAGAGCTTGAACCAAAAGGAGTGATTTCAAATTTATCGTCAATAAAATAAATTTTAAAATCATCAATCTTATTAAAGTCAAATATTATTTTTTGATTTTTTTCTTTTAAAAAAGAAATAATTTTTGCAAAACTATTTGCGTAAAAAAAAGGCAAATTAAGATTTTTAAAATATAAATTTTCACAAATCAAAGTTGTAAAAAAAAAGCTAGATCGCGATAATAAAGTAAAATTAGCATCTTTTAGACTATGAGAATAGGCACAAAGTTTATTTAAGTAATTTTCTTCACAGCAGCAAAAAATTTCACCTTTTTTTGCTTTGATTAGTTTTTCAAAATCAGCAAAAATATTTCCTTTTAAAATGTTAAAATAAAAAGCCTTGCAAAGACTTAGTTCGTAAGATTTAAAAAGTAAAAATTCACATTCTTTATCTTCACAAAAAAAGCGTAAAAATCTTACAAGAGCTTGTTCTAGATTTTCTACTCTAAAGTAAAAAATGTCTTTATCTTCAATAGCAATGTCATTTTCTGTAATTATAGCATAAGCGCCTTTTTTTATAGCTTGGGCAATTTCTTTTTTATCGTTATTAAAGAAAGCAAAGCCTGCTTTAAGTTCGTTTAAATTTATGGCAAAACCTTCCACACTTAAAACGCTACCTTCATGAATGAGCGTTGCGTTTAAAAGTTCGCCTAAATTGCTAATTTGCATATTTTAGCCTACTAAGGAACCGTTTTGTACAAGTTGTTCAGGGGTGATTAAAACAAGTTTATCTCCGCTTTTTGCAGAAAGTATCATACCATCGCTTTCATGTCCAAAAATTTTAGCTTTTTTAAGATTACTTATAACACATACTTGTTTACCGATTAAATCACTGGCTTTATAGTATTTTGCTATGCCTGAGAGTACTTGACGGATCTCTTTATTGTCAAGTTCGAGTTGAAATTTTAAAAGTTTTTCACTCCCTTCTATATTTTGACAATCAAGTATCTTAGCAACTTTGATTTCAATTTTTGCAAAATCATCGATTTTTATTTTAGGACTTTCTTCTTTTTTGGGTTCTTCTTTAATTTCTTGTTTTAAAAGAGCTTTTTCTACTTTTGGAAATAAAGCTTCACAAGGATTTGCTTTAAAATCTAAAAGTTCATTATCAAGTATCATTTTTGCGTAATTTACAGACGAAATTTCAAAATTTAAAGCCAAAGCTACTTTTTGACAAGACTTTGGTAGAGCAGGGCTTAGCAAAAGACTTGTTTTGGCTAAAATATTTGCACAAAGTGCCACTAAAGCATTAGCTTGTTCGTGTTTGTTTTCTTTGATTAAATTCCAAGGTTCGTATTTACTAATGGCTAAATTTGCCACACTTAAGGCTTTAAAAAGTTCTTCTAAATAACGATTACACTGTAAGTTTTCTAAAAATTCTACCGCTAAATTTAAGTGTTCTTTTGCTTGATTTAGTTCGGCATTGTAAAATTTTAAAACACCTTCTTTTGAAATATTTCCTTGATCATATTTTGTACTCATGCCTATAATGCGATTAAGTAAATTTCCAAATTCATTGCTAAGTTCAGCATTGATACGATTTATCAGCATATTTTCGCTAAAATCCCCATCATTACCAAAAGGCACTTCTCTAAGCAAGAAATATCTAAAAGCTTCGCTTCCATAAGCATCAACTATTTCTTTAGGTTTTACAACATTGCCTTTAGATTTGCTCATTTTTTCACCTTCTTTAGTCCACCAGCCATGTGCACCTATAAATTTTGGCAAAGGCAAATCCACGCTCATTAAAAAAGCTGGCCAATAAATGGCATGAAAACGCAAGATATCTTTTCCTACTAAATGCACATGCGCAGGCCAAAATTTAGCATTTTCTCCCTTGCTTTGAAAATCAAGCGAACTTATATAGATAAAAAGTGCATCAAGCCATACATAAATAATATGTTTATCATCATTAATTTCTTGAGGCAGTTTAATCCCCCAATCAAAACTTGTTCTTGTAATGGAAAGATCTTTAAGGCCGCTTTGGACAAAATTTATAAGTTCGTTTTTTTTGTTTTTTGGTAGGATGGGATCTTTTTCTTCATACCATTGTAAAATTTTATCTTGATATTTTGAAAGTTTGAAAAAATAGCTTTCCTCTTTTAAAATTCTAGTTTGTTTGCCACAATCTGGACAAGAACAATCATTGATAAGCTGACTTTGAGTAAAAAAGCTTTCACAAGAAATACAATAGTGTCCTTCGTATTCATCTTTATAAATATCACCTTTTTGCCACATTTTTAAAAACATAGCTTTAACAAATTCAATATGCCTTGTATCAGTTGTTCTTGCGTAAATATCATAGGTGATTTCAAATTCATCCCATAATTTTTTAAATTCAAAACTGATTTTATCAGCATATTCTTGAGGAGTGGAATTTCTTAGTTTGGCAGCTTCTTCGATTTTTTGTCCATGCTCATCTGTTCCTGTTAGAAATCTTGTTTCATGTCCTTGCAAACGATAAAATCTTGCTAAAGTATCGGCTATGATGGTAGTATAAGCATGACCTAAATGAGGTACATCATTTACATAATAAATTGGTGTTGTAATATAACGCATTTTTTTCCTTTAAAAGTCAAATCCGCCTTCGGTTTTACCCTTAGACATACTATTATAGACTGCATCAACATAATTTTTTCTAGTTTGGCAGTTAAAAATTTCATTGCAATTATAACAAGAGTTTAGGTTTTTTGAGTTTTGACATGAAAGTAAAATTTCTTTCTTTTTATCCATATCAAGTTCAAATTCATCTCTAATCTCACTCATTGTAAGCCTTTAAAAGTTTTGAAATTTCATATTCTGAGCCAAAAAAACAAGGAGTTGTAGCATGGATTTTATCAAATTCAAGTTCAAGTAAGGAGTGATTTTTTCCATTTGTGGTTTTTCCGCCTGCTTTTTCTATAATAAAGGCTAAAGGAAAGACTTCAAAAAAAGCACGAAGTTTGCCATTAGGCGCATCTTGTGTTGCAGGATAACTAAAAATCCCACCCCCTTTTAATAAAATTTGATTGATATCGCTTACCATAGCCCCAGAATATCTTAAGCGATATCCTTCATCAAAAAGACTTTTGACAAATTTAGCGTGTTTTTCTTCCCAAAATTTTTGCGTTCCGCCTGTAGCATTAATTTTGCCTTTTTCATTCATTTTAAGATCTTTTATAAAAATAAATTCATTATTTGCATTTAGGCGATAAAGTTTTGGTTGATCTTTGCAAATCACAAGTTCTAAGCGCGCTCCATACATACTATAAAGTGCAGCTCTTAAATTTTTGGCATTTGCTTTTTCTTCATAGATGGCAAAAATAGAACCTATAGCAAAATTAACATCCATTAAGCTAGAACCATCTAAAGGATCATAAGCTACGATAAAATTTGCTTTTTTATTAAGCGTTAAAATTTCGTCTTTTTCTTCACTTATGATGGCTTTAATGCTTGAACATTGACTTAGGGTTTTTGTGATGATTTCATCGCTTAAAACATCAAATTTGAGTTGGGTATCGCCTGTAAAATTTTGATTTTGACTGTAGCTTGTATCGGGAAATTTTAAAGCGTTAGAAATTTCTAAAACAGCTTTTTGTATATAAGAAATCACTTCTTGCATTTTATAATTCTCCTTGTAAATTTTTAGCATTTTTAAGTATATATTGACAAATAGCTTGTATATCGTTTAAATCAAGCCAAGTAAGATAAGGGTGAGAAATTTTTTCATAGCTTGCAATGGCGTTTGAAAAAGTAAAATAACTTTCATCAATTTCTTTGCAAAATACGCTAATGCGTGGTAAATCAAGAGTTTTCAATCCTTCAACCAAACAAATGTCAAAATCAGGGCTTAATTTTAAAGCTTTTAAAATATCTCTATTTTCATGAGAAAAAAAAGTTGTTCTTGTAGGGCTTAAAACCATGACTTCAGCTCCGCTTTGAAAAAATTTAAAACTATCTTTACCGTTAAAATCAAATTGAGATTTATCGGCAGGATCATGTTTAATGATTAAAACTTTTAAATTTTGTTGCAAAAAATTATCAGCTATTTTGGTGATGAGTGTAGTTTTTCCTGAATTTGAAGGCCCGCTAAAAGCTATGATAAGTTGTTTCATAAAATATACTCTTAATTTTTTTTGTAAAATTATATCTTTTTAAACCAAAAAATAGGGTTAAAAGGCTACAATAATACTAAAAAATATGGAAAAAGAATGAAAATTTATAGTGTAATTTTAGGTACTTTTTTGCTTGGAGCTTGTTCTTTAAAAGATCAGGCGATTGTGGATACAAATTTAAAATCTCAAACTTTAATGTTTACTCAAAAATACAAAATCACACAAGATAAGATTAATGCCATTATAACCATGTCTTATTTAAACCCAATTCTAGACAAGATAAGTAAAGATGATGTATTGGCCTTGTCTTTTACTCCAAATACATTAAAAATTCAAAATTTAGAAGTTTTTATCAATAATAAAAAAGCCAATATTGAAAAACTGGATGATGAGTATTTAAAATATATAATACAAAATAACTATACTGATTATTTTAAAGTATCTCTTCCTAGTGTCAAGGAAGAGACTAGGCTTGTAGCTAAGATTTGTTTAGATCATTTGCCTTGTTTTGAATTAAATTTTCAAAAATATCCGAAATCTTTATACTATCGTTCAGAAGATGTCGATACACAATATAATTAGCTAGAACTTTTTTTCCGTAAATTCGGCTTTCTTGATAAGGAACTAGCTCCATAGACAAGAAAGGCTCAAATTTGCCCGTCTTAAACATATCATTTCTTGCAAGCATACGGTTAGTAAATCCTATACCACCATTATAAGCATAAGCGACAAAAAGTGGAGATTTTAAACGTGATTCAAGGTAATTTAGATGATAGTTTCCAAAGTAATATGCTATTTCAGGTTTAAACATAAAATCTTGATCGAAATTTGGAATTTTTAATTCTTTTTCCCCTATGTGATTGGCTAAAAATGGCATAAATTGCATCATGCCTAAAGCATAAGAAACTGAAATAGCAGTTGGAATAAAACGACTTTCTTGTCTGGCAATAGCCAAAATTAAAGCTTGTCTTGTTTTATTATAGTCTTTTATATTGTCATAATAAGGCATTATAAAATAATGTTTTTTAAAATTATTTTTGCGTTCTAATATGTAAGCATAAATAGGCAAGGTTTCTTGTGTGTCAAATTCTTTTGCCAAGACATCTAGTTGACTTGCATTAGCATCGCGAATTTGTTTGTTTATTTTTTGCCAAGCAAAAGGATCTTGCATATTAAAATTATTTTTTTTCTTGCTTGGATTAAGGCTTTCTATCTTTGGAAAAGGTGTGTTAGTAAGTTCTTTTGCGTAAAGACTATAAATATTTAAAGAAGAACTTTGCGATAAAGTTTTTAAATCTTCTTCATTGTTTTTAATCAACCACATCCAAAATATAGCATTGTCTTTATTGCTTTGCGATTTAAAACTTTGAGCCGCCTTTTTAAAAAAGTCATAAGCAAGCTCTGTTTTATCATAAGTTAAGGCATTGACTCCTAAATAGAAAGCAGAATCTTCACTTACATTTTCAGGATTTATTTCTAGCATAGAATGTCTAAATTTTGGATTTTCTTTTTTAATAATAATATTTTGTGCAAAATCTTTAAAACCAATGTGGTTTGGTAGTTTATTGACTAAACTTGTATTTAAATCTAAGTCGTATTTTTTAGAATAATTATAAAGTTTAAAAAAACCATTAATATCTTCTTTTTGTGCTATATAGCTCATAGGATCAGAAGTATTAAAAGCTAGCAATAAATTTGTCAAATCAGGTCTTTGATTTTTAAAGGTTTGAGCTAAAGTAGTTCGGTCTTTGGAATTTAAACTTGCTATAAAAACTAATGAATTTAAGCGCACACTTTGACAAGTTAAATTTGCATCTAAGATAGTATTTGCTGTATAGGTATAGCATTTAGCATATTTTGGGTTGATATAAGGCTTTAAAGGAATGATTTTTTCAAGTTCGGATTTAATTTTTCCTATATAGCGAAAAATATGAGAATTTAAATCCTGTGCATCTTTTTTACTGATTTTATTTTTTTCTAAAAGCCTATAAATATAATAATCCTTAGCAAGTGAATTTTCTTCTTTTTTGAGTTTTTCTATGCTATATTGTGTAGCATTTAAACTTGAAAAAATAAATAAAAAAATGAGTATTTTTTTTATCACAATATACTCCTTAAGATATTCCCAAGAAAAATACCAAGAAACTGCAATGCTAAGACTATAATCAAAGGTGCAAGATCAATATTACCAATGCGTGTTGGAATTTTTCTAACTAAGGCGTAAGCAGGATAACTTAATTTATATAAAATTTGCACTATGGGATTATAAGGATCAGGGTTTACCCAGCTTAAAAGTGCTGTGATGATAATAATCCAAGTATAAATGTTAATGACAATTTGTAGTACTTGAAAAATAGAAATAATAAAAGAGTCTATAACCATAGTTAAATCCTTGCTAATTCGTGAATAAAATTTTTAATATAAGGATAAAGATCGCTAAGCTCAGGTCCGTGAATATTTCCTGTTAAAATTATCCTTAAAGGCATGAAAAATTTTTTACCTTTTAAGTCGCTTTTGCTTAAAAGTTCATTTTTAAAATCTTCATAGTTTTCAAAAAGTTCAATATCTTTTAAGAGTTCTTTTAAAATTTTACATTCTACTTCAAACTCGCCAAAGTCTTTTGTGCTAAAAATAGCTCGCATTTTTTCTTTAAGTTCTTTTATGGTGCTTGCTTCTTGAGTGTAAAATTTAGTAAGTTGTGCAAGATCTTTGTTTAAATCTAAAATTTTATTAAGCTCATCATCTTTGATCATTTTGATATGTTCACGATTGATTTGTAAGAGTTTTTTAAGATCAAATCTTGCGGGAGCTTTTGAAACTTTAGAAATATCAAACCATTTTATAGCTTCTTCTAAGGTAAAAATTTCACAAGGAGTTTTATTGCCTAGCATGATCAGATAATTTGCGATTGCACTAGGTAAAATTCCACTTTCAAGTAGCCATTTTACAGAAGAATGTGCTTCTCTTTTGCTCATTTTAACACCTTCTTCGTTTAAAATGATAGGCAAGTGCGCATAAGTTATGGCTTTATTATAGTCTAAACTTGCGCGGATATGTTCTTGTTTTGGAGTGTTTGAAACATGATCTTCTCCGCGTATAATACAAGTAACATTTTCAAGCATATCATCAACCGCACAAGCAAAATTATAAGTTGGAGTTTTATCCGTTCTCATAATCACAAAAGAGTCTATGTTTTCAGGTTTAAAACTTAATTCACCTTTGATAAAATCTGTAAATTTCATAGTGTGAGTAGGTTTTTTAAGACGGATAACAAAGGGTTTTTCACATTCTAAAACATCGATATCGGCTAGTTTTTCACAAGTGCCATCGTAGCGATAAGCTTTACCTTGTTTTTTAGCTAGCTCTTTTTTTGCTTCAAGTTCTTCTTCAGTACAAAAACAAGCAAAAGCTTTTTTTTCACTTACAAGTTTTAAAGCCATTTGGCGATGGAATTTTAAATTTTCACTTTGTATATAGTAATGCTGCCATGAAATACCAAAAAGATTTAAAATTTCTTTGATTTCTTCTTCTTTTCCTGCTATATTTCTAGCCTTATCAGTATCTTCAATACGTAAGATAAAATCCATATTTTTTTGTCTTGCACAGATATAGTTAAAAATTGCTGCGCGTAAATTTCCTATGTGCATATCACCTGTGGGAGAAGGTGCAAAACGGTACATTTTATAGCCTTTAAAATTATTTAAAAGTTTATTATAACAGAAAAATTTATACGGATATTTAATTTTACTTGGTTATAATACTTTTATGATATTTTTAATTTTTTCTTTCATTGTATTATTGATTTTTGGCTTAGCAAATGTTTATATTTATAAAAGATTAATCAAGAAAATTACTCTTTTCAAGTATTTTTATAAAATTTTTGCTTTTATTTTTATTGTGCTTTTTTTAGCCCAAGCTGTGTTTTTAATATTTCGTAGAGATGAATATTTAAGTGATACTTGGTATGAAATTTTAGCCATGCTTTATGCGCCGACTTATTGTTTGTTTTTTATGACTTTAGCTTGGGATTTTATTAAATTGATTTTAGCTCTTATGGGTAAAAGAGATAAAAAATATAATCTTATTTTGCGTTTGATTTTTGAGCTTTCTCTTATAGTTTTAAGTGTGTTTTTAATTTATATAAGTATAAATAATGCTCTAAAAACACCTGAAGTAAAGAGTGTTGATGTTGAAATACCAAATCTTAAACAAGATTTAAAAATTGTCATGCTTACTGATATACATTTGGGTAAAAATTTGCATGAAAATTTTTTAGATAAGCTCATCACTAAAGTGAATTTGCAAAGTCCTGATATGGTTGTAATAGTAGGAGATCTGATTGATACTAATCCTAAAGATTTAAAAAATTACATCTCAAAACTTAATGATTTTAATTCCACTTATGGAACTTTTTATGCCCTGGGAAATCATGAGTATTATCATGGTATCAATAAAGTTTTGGATTTACTTAGAAAACATACTAATATGAAAATTTTAGTCAATCAAAATTTAGATTTAGGTTTTATAAATATTGCTGGACTTGGAGATTTAGCCGGACTTGATAAGGGTTTATATGCTCCTGATTTAGCAAGAATAAAAGTGGATTTAAATACAAGTAAAGCTAGTATTTTACTCACACATCAACCCAAAACAGCTTTGCTTTATGATTTAAGTGATTTTGACCTTGTTTTAAGTGGGCATACGCATGGAGGGCAAATTTTCCCTTTTATGTTTTTAGTTAAACTTCAGCAAGGTTTTGTTCATGGGCTTTATGATTTAGGAGAAAAAACTAAGCTTTATGTGAGTAGTGGAGCAGGATTTTGGGGGCCAAGTCTTAGAGTTTTTGCTCCGAGTGAAATAGTGATTTTAAATTTAAAAGGAAAAAAATGAGTTTTTCAAAAGAAAGTTCGAGGCTTTTTGGTTTTGTAGCGGGGATTAAATTTCCCAAAATGATACAAAAAGTTATTAATGAAAATTATGTTAAGTATTTTAATATCGATATGAGTGAATTTAAAGCTCCTTGTGAATACGAGAGTTTAAATGCTCTTTTTACAAGAACTTTTCACATTCCAAGGAAACTTGAAGAAGGTTTTATCAGTCCAAGTGATGGTAAAATTTTAGAGTGTGGAAGTACTTTTTTGGCAAATGAAGAACATTTTGCTTTTTCTATAAAAGGGCATACTTATAGCGTTGAGGAGCTTTTAAAAGATAGCTTTGAAAAAGATGAGCTTAAAAATGGGCTTGATTATGTCAATATCTATCTTTCTCCAAAAGATTATCATCGTTATCACAGCCCTTGTGATATGCAAATTTTGAGTGCAACTTACACAAGTGGCGCCCTTTATAGTGTAAATGAAAAGCATTTAGAACGCATTAGTAATTTGTATGTAAAAAATGAAAGAGTGAGTTTAAAATGTCAAAATGAAAAAGGTATTTTTTGGCTTGTTTTTGTAGGAGCGCAAAATGTAGGAAAAATGCGTTTTAATTTTGATATAAGCATACAAACCAATGCTAAAATTTCTCATAATTTTACTAGAAAATATGAAAATTTAAATCTAAAAAAAGGCGAAGAACTAGGAAATTTTGAACTGGGTTCTACTATAGTTTTAATCTCTCAAAAAGGACTTTTAACTTTTAATTTAAAAGCAGGGCAGGGTATTAAATTTGGAGAAAAAATAGCGGATTAGTTTTTAGGAGTTTTATTTGCCATTTGATAGATAAAGGCAAAAACTTCAGCTACAGCTTTATACATATTAGGTGGAATTTCATCACCTAAGTCAAGCTTGCTTAAAATTTCTATTAAATCTTCATCTTCTTTAATGGGAACTCCGTGTTCCTTGGCTAAAGAAATAATTTTAGCAGCACTTTCACCTTTGCCACTTGCAAGCACTTTTGGGGCAGAGTTTTTTTCTTTTTGATAGCCTAGAGCTACAGCTTTTTTAATCGATCTTTTGATTTTGCTCATACTTTTTTATCCATACCCATTTCAAGATCTAAATTTTTCATATTTCTAGTATCAAATTTACTTCTTATGATATCACCTACAAAGAAATTTGCACTTAAAAGTCCTGCTTTATTGATATTTCTTTTAAGCTCATGGGCATTTTCATAGATGGTTTTTCTAAATTCAATATTTTCTGCCATAATATTAATATCTATATATTTTTCATTATTTAAAGAAATAAGAATTTCCAAATCCCCAAGTTTTGCAAATTCGAGTTTAATTTGAGCAAAAAATTTATCCTTTTTTCCGCGTCTAAACATAATTTTAGAATCATTTAAATCATCCCAAGAAAAAGGCAGATAAGTATTGATAGAATCATTAGCTAAAGACATAAGCTGATTGATTTCAATTTGCGCTAAAAGACGATTAGCTTGATTATATATAGCTTCATTGCCTTCATTTTTAGCTAAATTTGAAATTTGCAAAAGTGTTGATTTTACATCATGATGTAAAGATTCAGCTATATCTTGTTCTGTTTTTGGTTTAATTTGCGCTAGATCTTTGGTAGAAAGATTGAGTTTGTGTTCGAGATTTTTAAGTTCTGCTTGATTAAGTTTGGCATTTTGAGTATAAGGTTCAAGTTCTTTTAAGCTTTCATTAAGTCTACGAGAAAGATTGCTTAAATTTTTACTTAAATCTTGCACTTGTTCTAGATCTAAATTTTCTACATTAAATGCTAAATTTTTTACAATATTTTGTTTTATAAATTCCTGATTTTTAAAAATATTTTGCATAGTTTGGTTATTGTTAGATTGAATATTTTGAGAATTATTTAAATTTTGCATATTGTTTGTGTTAGGATTATTTGTATTGATTGAAGTTTTGTTTTCTGTTTTTGTTTCATAAAATTTTGGATTTTCTTTGATATTTTCTTTTGATTTTTCTTGTTTTTCATCTTTAATTTTTTCTTGGTTTGGAGTAGAATTTTTTATATCATTGTCTGGATTATTTTCTGTTTCATTGTTTTGAATATCATTTTTTGTATCTTGGGTATCTTCTTCGTGGGTTTTTATATCAGAATCTAATTTTGAATCTTGCTTGGTATCATCTGTGAGATTTTCTTCTTTTGATGCTTTTATATGTTTTTCTTCATCTTGGTTTTTTGTGTTATGATTAAGTTTTTCTTCTTTGATATTTTCTTTGTTACTTAAAAGATTTTCTAAAATATTTTCTTTATCTTGTATTTTAGAAGCTTGATTGCCTAGTATATTTTTTAAAGTATTTTCAAGTTTTTCAAAGGCGGTAGCAGTTTGCTTAAGGATGTTTGGATCTTTTATCATTAAATTTTCTGGCTTATTAAGAGCTTTGAAAAAATCATTTTTGATGGAATTTAATTCTTTTAAAATTTTATTAGCCATAGGGGTAATTTTTTCTTGAGCATGACTGGGATTTTTACTTATATAATTTTTAAAATTTTCCAATTTAGAACTTAAATTTAAAAGTGCTTTAAAAGAACTTTGATTTAAAATTTGCTTATTTTCATTTTTGCTAGAATTAATAATATTTTTTAATTCTTTTAAAGTGTCTTTTGGGTTTAAATTTGCATTTGCAAGTTGGGCTATCTGAATACTTAGTTTTTCACTACTAAGACCTTTGATTGTACTTAAAAGAGAGTGAAAACTTTTGGGCAGCAATTCTTCGTTTAGGGCATCTTTTAATTTAGCTTCTAAAAATACGCCTGAATTTTTAAACAAAGGAGCTAAGTTGTTGTTTTTTATTTCACTGGCAGGTTTTAAAATTTGATTTAATCTGTCTAAAACTTGTGTAAAAGTATCGCTTTTTGCAAGTTCTGTGCTTAAAGTTTTTAATTCATTAGCAAAATTAGGAGCTAAATTTAAATTTTTTCCTTGTTTAAGCACAGGGGAATCGGGGTTTTTTTGAGCATTGATTTGATCTAAAAGTTTATTAACAAGTTCTTTTAATTTGGTGCCTGTTTCATTTTGAACAAATTTTGCTAGTATTTCTTCACTGCTAGCGTCCTTGCTTAAACCTAAATTTTGCTTTAAAGCTTGCGCAAGTGCTTCTTTTGGATTGTCCTTTAAATTTGTTTTATCTTTTGAAGTAGAGTTATCTACTTTTAAATCATTTTTTTGCGTATTGGCAATTTGACTTGCTAGTTGAGTATTAATCATCAAATATCACCATATTTCCAGGCTTTTTCTTAAATTTTTTATTTAAAATATTTGGTTTATTGATAGCAAAAAGAATTAAAAATGCTAAAGAAACTATATAAAACCATATAAAACCTTTGATTTCAAAGTATTGCATTAAAAAACCTAAAATTAAAGGGCCAAACAAAGAGCCCAAAGAATAGCAAAAAAGAACCCCACGACCTAACTCTACGCCTTTATTTTTGCTTACTAAAACATCATTTGCTCTAGCAAGTGCTAAAGCATATAAACAAAATATTCCTATACCAAGAGTAATTCCTAAAAAATATTGCATATACAAATGAAGTTTAAAAAAGATAAATATAAGCATAGTGATAAATCCTATGCTTGCGCAAGTGATAATGGCAAATTTGCGACCAAGTTTATCTGAAATAGTTCCTATGATGGTTTGTGCAATAAAACCACCTAAAACCCCACAAAATATAAAATAAGAAACCGCTTTTGTATCAAAACCTTGCAAAAGTATAAATAAAGATGCCATAGAAAAAAAGCCATTTATAAGCATTCCGGCTATAAAGCTTGTGACGATAGCTAAAGGAGCTATATCAAAAATTTTAGGTATAGAAATAGGACTTGATGCGGGCAAAACAGGTTCTTTGATTTTAATTAGATTTAAAGGTAAAGATGAAAGTAAAATTAAAGTTGCACTGAGGATAAATACACTATGTTTGCTTAAATTTAACGCTATGATTAAAACTCCAATACCAAATGCAAGATAAAAAACAATTTCATAAAAACCTAAAATTCTAGATCGAATGGCATTTTTGCTTTTTTCATTAAGCCATGATTCTATGACCATTAAAAGACCATAGTAGCAAATTCCTATGAAAAATCTTAAAACAGCCCAAAAAATAAGATTTTCGCTTACTGTATGAAGCATAGCTGAAATTCCAAAAATAGCCCCAAATAGCCCAAAAGAGCGTATATGACCTATACGAGAAATAATTTTATGAGCACTGATGGTTCCAACAAGAGCGCCTATAAAAAAACAAGAACTTACTACTCCAACAGCTAAAGAACTTTCTCCGTTTTCTTTTAATATAACACCTATAGAGCTTACTATCAAGGCATTACCTGCAAATAAAAATGCCATGCCAGCAAAAAGTGCTGTCATTGATTTAATAATTTTTTTTGGACTCATACTTTTTTATATATAAAATAAAAATAAACACACAAACTAGCAAGGATGAAATTCCACAAATATAAGCAAAGATATCTAATTTATCTTGGCGATGTAAAAATAAAAATCCAGCAACCAATATTACATAAGCCATCAATTTAAAGAGAGTAAAAAACATAGTAAAAAAATGGATTTTCTCTTTAATATTTGGCTTTAAATCGTCTTTTAGAACTTTAAAATGAATAATTTTTGATAAATTTTGTTTTTTTTTGATAAAAAGCGATGAAATGAAATTAAAATCTTTTTCATAATTTTTTGATTTTTTTATAATGACTTTTTTATAATTTAAATAAGAAGCAAAAATAATCAATAAAACACTAAAAAAAGCTATTTCATAGCTTAAAAATGTATCTAATTTAAAATGATTTAATAATGAAAATATGATCCAAAAAAATAAATGAATAATGGCAAAAATACAAAATAGAGCTTTTTTATGTTCCATTATTTATTCTTTTCTTTTTGAATTTTTTCTTTGATCAACTCATCTCTTTCTTTAAATTCTTCATAGCTTTTTACTTGAACTTTATAAGCTTTGTAAACATTAAGTATGGCAGCACTGATCCCCCAAAAAACTCCAAGCCAAAAAAGCCAAGGATAAGGAGTAAATTTTTTAAGTAAATATCCTATTCCCACACCTATAAATACAGCAACAACCATAGAGATGCCAAGACTTAAACCATCCGCAGCTTCAAGAGTTTTGCGAATGATTTTTTGTCTTTTGCTGTTGGAATTTTCTAAGTGATTTTTTTCTTCTTTTGAAATATTGCTCATATTCTTTTAAAGCTTTCCCTAACAGCTTCTAATGTTGTATCTACAATTTTATCATCCATTTTTGAACATATAAAGCCTGTTTCAAATTGAGAAGGCGCTAAATAAATTCCATTTTCAAGCATATTTTTGTGAAATTTTGAAAATAATGCTAGATCAGATTTTAATGCATCTTGGTAGTTTGATACAGGATTTTTGGTGAAAAAGTATCCAAACATAGAACCTACATGACAAACTTGTAGCGGAAGTCCTTTTTCATCTGCTAATTTTTTCATTCCTTGGGTAAGTTTTTTTGCTAATTTTCCAAGCTTGTCATAAAGCTTGGTTTTCTTTTTGGCTTTTGTAAGACTTGCTATGCCTGCAGCCATTGCCAAGGGATTTCCACTTAAAGTTCCTGCTTGATAGACTCCACCCAAAGGACTTAAAATATCCATAATTTCAGCTCTAGAAGCAAATGCTGCTGCAGGTAGACCGCCTCCTATTACCTTACCAAAAGTAATTATATCTGCTTGGATATGATTGATTCCATAGGAACCAAGGTAAGATGCTCTATATCCACTCATTACTTCATCAAAAATCAGCAGAGTTTGATTGTTTTTACAGATCTTAGCAAGTTCTTCTAAAAAATCTTGTTTAGCTGGAACTAACCCCATATTTCCAGCAATAGGCTCAATGATAACACATGCAATATCTTTATTTTTTTCAAAAAGTTCTTTAACGCTATTTATATCATTATATTTTGCTACTAAAGTGTGTTTAGCTACATCTTCTAAAACACCTAAAGAACTAGGAGAGTTAAAAGTAGCAGCACCACTTCCTGCACTCACTAATAATGAATCAGAATGCCCGTGATAACATCCTTCAAATTTTAAAATTTTATCTTTTTTAGTAAAACCACGGGCAAGACGAATAGCACTCATGGTTGCTTCTGTTCCGCTACTTACAAAGCGGATCTTTTCTAAATGAGGAAAATCAGATAAAACAAGCTTGGCAAGTTCAGTTTCTAATAAAGTTGGAGCTCCAAAACTTGAACCTTTATGAAGTGCTTTTTGACAAGCTTTTTGTATATCTTTATCACAATGTCCAAAAAGTAAAGGCCCCCAGCTTTGAACATAGTCTATATAAGATTTTCCATCTATATCAAAAATATAAGCACCTTTTCCATGGGAAATAAATTTTGGCTCACTTTGAACATTTGCAAAAGCACGAACTGGAGAATTTACACCACCTGCGATGAATTTACACGCTTCTTTAAAAGCTTTTTTGTTTGTCATTTTTCTTCCTTGCTAAATTGCTTGATGTAATTATATAAAGTTACAATTTCATCATTTGTTAAAGAGTAATTTGGCATGATTGATTTTGCGTCTTTACTCTGATTAAGAGAATTTTTAAAATTCTCAAAACTAAGATTTTGTATACTTGGAACTTTATAAGCTGTTTTAATACCTTTTTTCATATAATATCCTAAAATTTGTTCGCTTCCATCTGCTCCATGACATTCTTTACAACTAATGCCTCTTGGATTTTCATAAAGCATTTTAGAGTATTCTTTAAGAGTGATAAAATCAGCACCAAAAAGACTGACGCTAAATAAAAAAGACATTAAAACAATTTTCAAAGTTTCACCTTGTTAATGAAGTTTTAATATGATACAATTTTTACTTTAAAAAAGTGATTAAATTTATAGAAGGAAAATAATGACTTTGCTTGATGGTAAAGCTTTAAGTGTAAAAATCAAAGAAGAATTAAAAGAAAAAAATCAATTTTTGAAAAGCAAAGGGATTGAAAGCTGTTTAGCTGTTATCTTGGTTGGAGATAATCCTGCAAGTCAAACTTATGTAAAATCTAAGGCTAAAGCCTGTGAAGAATGTGGAATTAAATCTTTAGTTTATCATCTTAATGAAAATACTGCACAAAATGAACTTTTGGCATTGATTAATACCTTAAATCACGATGATAGTGTTCATGGAATTTTGGTTCAGCTTCCCTTGCCTGATCATATTTGTAAAGATTTAATACTTGAAAGTATTATAAGTAGTAAAGATGTTGATGGCTTTCATCCTATTAATGTAGGATATTTAAATTTAGGCTTAGAAAGTGGGTTTTTGCCTTGTACTCCACTTGGAGTTATGAAGCTTTTGAAGGCTTATGAAATTGATTTAGAAGGAAAAGACGCTGTTATTATAGGTGCTTCAAATATAGTAGGTCGTCCTATGGCTACTATGCTTTTAAACGCTGGAGCTACAGTAAGCGTTTGTCATATTAAAACCAAAGATTTGAGCCTTTATACTAGGCAAGCTGATTTGATTATAGTAGCAGCAGGTTGTGTGAATTTACTTCGATCGGATATGGTAAAAGAAGGAGTGATTGTTGTTGATGTTGGAATCAATCGTCTTGAAAATGGAAAGATAGTTGGAGACGTGGATTTTGAAGAGGTATCTAAAAAATCTAGTTATATAACTCCTGTTCCAGGTGGAGTAGGTCCTATGACTATAGCCATGCTTTTAGAAAACACAGTTAAATCTGCTAAAAATAGACTTAATTAGGGAAAATCTATGGAAATTTTAAAGAAATTATATAAATTTTCACAGTCTTGGACTGGAACTGTAGTTATTGTTCTTTTGGTGATTTTTTTCTTTATACAAGCTTTTGTTATTCCTTCTGGTTCCATGAAAAACACCTTATTGGTAGGGGATTTTTTATTTGTTAAAAAATTTAGCTATGGCATCTCAACTCCTCATATTCCTTGGTTGGAAATTCCTGTTTTGCCGGATTTTAATAAAGATGGGCATTTGATAAAAGCACAAGGGCCACAAAGAGGAGATATAGTTGTTTTTAGAAATCCTAGAAATGAAAAAGAACACTTTGTAAAGCGTTGTGTAGGTACAGGAGGAGATAGGATGGTTTACGCAAATAAAACACTTTATGTGAGAATGCATGAAGGTGATGATTTTATGAAAGAACATTATCCAAATGATCTTGTTACTCTTGGAGGGCAAATTTATGTAAAAGAACCTTATAAACAAAAAGGTATTCATTATGATCCAAAAAAAGATATAGAAAGTGATATCTTGCGCTTTCTTAGCATAGGTGATTTTGCTATGTCTCCAACTTATATTAAAGAACTTGGAAATCATATAGGTTTTAGCGGCGGAAATGCTTATGTTTTTGATGTACCTGAAAATGAGTATTTCATGATGGGTGATAATCGTGATTATTCTTATGATAGTCGTTTTTGGGGTTCTGTTCCTTATAGGTTGATAGTAGGTAAACCTTGGTTTGTATATTTCTCTTGGGATAAAGATAAAAATGTTCGCTGGGAAAGGATAGGGCGTTTTGTTGACACCTTGGAAAATGATGAACAATATATCCATGATCATGACGATGAGGATAAATTAAGCTAATGTTTGTGAAAAACACAAACATTATATTTTTAAAAGCGTGATTTCATCACCTTTTTTTAATTCGCTTGTATTTTCTTCGCTTATAAGTAAAAACTCACTTTTAATAAGTGGAAGTATCATACCAGAGCCAAATTTGTTTTCATTAAATGGTGTAAAAATATCTTTTTCTAAATTTCCTAAGATGAGATTATTTCTTCCACTTTTAAGCTTTAAATCCATACCCATTTTGGCGTAAAATGTTAAAGGATTATCTAGGTTTCCACTTAATAAATCAATGATTTTTTTAGCAAAAATAAAACAAGAAAGATAAGCTGCCATAGGATTTCCTGGTAAAATCAATACGAAATTTTTACCCTTTTGATAAAGCTTAGTAGGCCTTGCAGGGCGTGCTTTTAGTCCTTTAAAAAGCGGAGTAAAGCCTAATTCATCTAAAGCTTTTTCCATAAAATCGGCCTCACCAACACTTGCGCCCCCTGAAGTGATTAAAAGATCAAAATTTGTATTTTTTAAAGCCTTTTTAGTGCTTTTAAAATTATCTTTGATAATACCTAAATAAGAAGCATTTTGAAGCATGGTTAGTAAAGGCAAAGCATTGGCATTATAAATACTTTCTTCATCGCATTCTTGCCAAGGTTCTTTTAGCTCATTTCCACTTGAAAAAATACCTATGCGAATTTTTCTTATGACTTCTATTTTATAAAGCCCTTGAGAAGCAAGCAGGGCGATATGTTTATCATTAAGTTTGGTGCCTTTTTGAAGTAAAATTTCACCTTTTTTTAATTCTTCGCCTTTATAGCGATAGGCATTGTATTGTTTAGGGGCTTTTTTAATGATGAGTTTATTTTCTTCTATATACTCATCTTCTAACATTAAGATAGTATCAGCATTTTTGGGCATTTTAGCCCCTGTCATGATTTTATAGCATTCATTTTTAGCAACTGTATAAAAATTTTTATCTCCTGCAAAAATAGTCCCTTTAATCTCCAAAGCCTCATTGATATCAGCATAATTAAAAGCATAGCCATCAAGAGCAGCATTGTCAAAACTGGGTAGATTTTTTCTAGCGTATAAATCTTTAGCTAAAATTCTATCTTTTGCTTTTTCAAGGCTAATAAGCTCACTTTCATCTAAGCATGAAATTTGATCTTCTAAGTCTTTTAAGGTTTCAAAGATATTTTTCATTCTTCAAGCCTTGTGATTTTTACACCCAAACCTTTAAATTTTTCTTCCAAATTTTCATAACCCCTATCAAGATGGTAAATTCTATGGACTTTGCTTGCGCCTTTGGCTGCAAGAGCCGCTAAGATAAGGGCTGAGGAAGCACGCAAATCTGTAGCCATGACATCAGCAGCGTTAAGTTCTTTTCCGCCTACTATAGTAGCAATATGACCATTGAGTTTAATATCTGCGCCCATTCTTAAAAGTTCGCTTACATGCATGAAACGATTTTCAAATAGTCTTTCATCGATAATACTAGTTCCATTAGCTTTTAAGGCTAATGCCATAAACTGCGCTTGCATATCGGTTGGAAAGCCTGGATATTCACTTGTCATGATTTCTACAGGTTTAATTTCTTTAGCAGGAAGTAGGGTGATACTATCTTCTGTAATCAAAGTTTCAAAACCCATTTGATGAAGTTTTGCTAAAACTGCACTAAGATGAGTGGCGTTAACTTTATCTAAAGTAATTTTAGAATTTGTAATAGCCCCTGCACAAAGATAAGTTCCTGCTTCAATTCTATCAGGTATAACGTTAAATTCTTTAAATTCTAAAAGTTCCCCATCGCTACCATAAATTTCAAGCTCATCTGTACCTATGCCTTTGATTTCAAGTCCTGCGTCTTTTAAAACTTCGCAAAGTTGAACTACTTCGGGTTCTTTTGCAACATTTAAGAGTTTGGTTTTACCTTTAGCTAAAGCTGCCGCCATGATGATGTTTTCGCTACCTGTAACCGTGATTTTATCAAAAAGAATTTCATTACCTTTTAAATTTCCACTAGCTACGACATAGCCTTGTTTGATTTGTATATTTGCCCCCATTTTTTCCAAGGCTAAAAGATGCAAGTCAATAGGTCTTTGTCCTATAGCGCATCCTCCAGGTAAAGATACTTCACAATGTCCAAAACGAGCAAGTAAAGGTCCTAGAGTAAGTATGGAAGCACGCATTTTGCGCACAATGTCATATTTGGCTATGGTTTGATTAAGAGTGTTTGTGTTTAATAAAGCACTATTATTTTGAAAATTGACCTTAGCTCCTAAATTTTCTAGCAAAGATATAAGAGTTTTTATATCAGCAACATTAGGAACATTGTTGATTTTTACTTCGTTTTTGGCAAGTATGCTTGAAACAATCAAGGGTAGGGCGGCATTTTTTGCTCCGCTTATTGTAACATTTCCGCTTAGATGATTTGTGCCTTCGATTTCTAGATAAGTCATATTTTTCCTTGAAAAAGTTTAAAAATGCATCATTATAGCATTCTTAAACTTTTGAAAAAATATAATCAAGCTTGTTGGCTTTGGAGTTCTTGAATTTGAGCTTGAATTACATCTGCTTGAGATTTTAGCACATCAATTTGTTTTTGAAATGTCGTTTTCATTTGTTCGTTAGCGTTTGTCATTTTTTGAGTAAGTTCTGCAATTTTAGCTAAAATTTCAGCTAATTTTGCTATTAAAGCCTCTAATGCGGGATTTACGCCACCTTTGCTACTTTGGATGGAATTTTGGTCTTTGTGGTTTTCTATTTTTTCTTGACTTACTTTGATTTCATATTCTTTTTCATTTTTTGAATTTGTTTGACTTAAACTTCTTGCTTCATCTGAAATTTGAATTTTAACCACATTGTCACTATGAACATTACTTACCAAATCATTGTCTTTGTTTATTTGTGTTTGATAATTGCTAAAATTTTTTGTCAAAGTATCTATTTTCATCTTAAATCTTTTTAAATTAATTTATATTGTTATCGGTTTTTTTTATTTATAAATTTATATTAATGATAATTATTTTAAGGATATTTTATTTTAGATTTTCATATTTATATTTTAAATGCAAAAAAGACTAAAGCTTCATAAAGTTTTTAAGTATTTTTTTACCTTTTTGAGTTAAAACCGCTTCGGGGTGAAATTGCAATCCATAAATAGGATATTTTTTATGTTTAATTGCCATAATAATATTTTCTGAATTATGAGCTAAAATTTTGCATTTTTTAGGCATAGAACTAATATACAAAGAATGATATAAGCAAATTTCAATTTCTTTTTTAATACCCTTAAAAATAGGATCTTTTTTAAAATAAAGTTTAGAAATTTTACCATGCATGGGATTTTGTATTTTAGAAACCCTGCCGCCAAAAACTTCAGCTATACACTGATGTCCTAAACATATACCTAAAATTTTTTTATTTTTTTTAAAATATTTGATTGCTTTTAAGCTTAATTTAGATTCCTTGGGAGAATGAGGGCCAGGAGAGATGATAAGATGAGTGAAATCAAATTTTTCTAATTCTTTAGCTTTTTTAAAGGCATCATTTTTTATCACTTTACATGCAAAACCAAGTTCTTTAAGATAATAGATGATGGTATAACTAAAAGAATCATAATTATCTATAAATAAAATTTTCTTCATTGTAATTTTACCTTTTTTAAACCACGCACGGAATTAATACAATAAATATTTTCTGCTTCAAATAAATCTTGTTTAAATAATGCTTTTTCTTTTATCAAACCAAGATTGATTAAGAAATTTCTATATACGCCATTTAACATACCGCTTTGAATTTGTGGAGTATAAAATTGAGAGTTTTTTTCTAAGATGAGATTGGTTCTTGAACCTTCGCAAAGTTCATCTTTTTCGTTAAAAAAAGCTATGTCATAACACAAGTTTTGATGCCATTTGTATGAGTGTTGATTATAAAAAGTACGCAAAGAGCTTTTGTGATAGAGATTGTCACTTTTTGAGTTAATTTTATCATCACTTAAAAGCAAAATATCGTTTGAATTTTGTTTTAAGGCACTTTGTTGAAATTTGTATCTTCCGTCTTTATATAAAATCAGTTTTAAAATTCCTTCTTTGTGTGGATTTTTAAAGGGTAGCGAAAAATTATAAAATAAAGAGTGTTTTTTGTGGAAAATTTTTTCATCGAGTTTAAAAAGTGTAAAATTTTGATATTCTTTATAAGAACTTTTTTGATTTAAAATATTATAAAAATCTTTAAAGATGTTGTGAGTATTAAAATTAAATTTAAGAGCTGAATTTATAAGCCTTAATAAATGCTCTTTTAAAAATAAAATTTGAGAATTTTTAAAATACATGGTTTCAAAAAGATGAAAATCACAAGGATTTAAGATCGCGCTTTTAAGTTTTAATTCTTCAAATTCATCTTTGAAATTTGAGTCCCAAACCAAGCCACTACCGGTGCTATAAGTATAAATTTCATCTTGTTTTTCTAAGGTGCGTATGGCTACGCTAAATTTATTTTTATTTTTATGTATTAAACCTATGGTTCCGCAGTAAATACCACGCTCTCTTTGTTCTAATTCTTTAATAAATTTAATACTTTCAATCTTTGGAGCACCTGTAATAGAACCGCAAGGAAAGAGAGCTTTAAAAATTTGATATAAAGAAATATTTTTTTTAAGTTTTCCTTGTACGCTTGAAGTCATTTGATGTAAAGTAGGGTGACTTTGAATTTCAAAAAGTTTAGTTTTTAAGCTTTTTTTTGTGATGATTTTTGAAAGATCATTACGCAAAAGATCACAAATCATAACATTTTCACTTAGATTTTTTGTATCATTTTGTAAGAAGGTTTTATTTTCTTCATCTTTTATAGGATCTTTATCACGCTTAATTGTGCCCTTCATAGGTTTTGTAAATATTTTTCTTTTTTTGGTTTTGAAGAAAAGTTCAGGAGAGAAGGACAAAATTTCTCTTGCTCCATCTTTTATAAAAGCTTTAAATTCGGTGTCTTGTCTAGAAAGCAAAAGTTTAAAAAGTTCAAAAGAATCCATTTTGCTATGAAATTTAAAATTTTGAGTGAGGTTGATTTGATAAACTCTTCCTTTGGAGATCGCCTCTTTAACCTTGATGAAATTTTCTTTGTAATTATCTTGATCTAAAAAATTTATAAATTTAGGAATAAATTTTTCTTCATCAATATATTCTTTTTGAAATTTTTTTCTTTTTTTAAAAGCAAATACGGACAAATAGGCTTTTTTGCTTGTGAAATTTTTATCTTGAAAATATCTATATAGCTCATAATCAGCAAACATTAAAAGATAAAAATCATTTTTATATTTTTCTATAAATTTAAAGCATTTTTTACTTTCTTTGTGGTTAAAGGCTTTTAAAATGTGTTTTAAATCATGGTAAAAATATTTACCAAAAACAGCGTAGTCTTCAAGAGTCACTTAATTCCTTTGCAACCTGTGCGGCAAGTTTTAATTTATCATTATCAAAATGAGTGTAAATTCTTGAGGTATTTAAACTTGCATGTCCTAAAGCTTCTTGAACTAAAACCAAATCTTTTTGCTTTTTATAAAGTAGGGTGGCAAAAGTATGACGCAACATGTGAGCGCCATTTTTTTGTTTGCGAATTCCTGCACGAAATAAAAGCTGTTCTACTATGCGACTGACATAAGATTGAGTCAGTGGAGTGCCTTTTTTATTGACGAAAAGTAGGGCGTCTTTACTCATATAATTAATACTTACATTTTTCAGCAAATCGTAAATAAGTTCTTTTTTTATCATTACAACGCGATATTTATTGCCTTTAGCTCTTATTCTTATGATATAAAGATCGTTTTCTTCACTAATATCACCCATTTTGATATTGATAGCTTCACTTACCCGTATGCCTGTAAAAATGATGATTTTAATAATAAGCTTATTGCGTATGGTATTGTTTTTAAAATCTGCATTTTCAATAGCATCAAGAAATTTTTTAAGTTCTTCTTCACTCATAAATTCAGGTAATTTTACCCCTTTAGAACCTGCTATACCTGCCCAGTTTTTAAGATTGATATTGAAAATATGCGCTTTTTCATCTTCTTCATTTTGCTTGTCTAAAAAATCAAAAAAATTAATCACAGCAATACGGTAATTTTTTTTACTTGCATCTGATAAAGCACCTGTTATACTTGCTAAAACTTCTACAATGAGTTCTTCATCAATCTGTTTTAAAGAGTAAAGCTTGTAAAAATTTAAATATTCAAATACTTTTTTTAAAGGATTAAAATAAGTATTAACTCCACTTAAACCAGCATTTCTTGCTTTTTTTGCTAGAGCGTCAAGTTCTTCAATGTTTTTTACACCTTTTGCAAGAGCAAAATTAACTTCTGCTAAAGCTTGTGGATTTTTTAATTCTTTGTTAGATAGCGAGTTGAGTTTAAATTTTACATATTTTGCTAGCCAAAATAAGAATGATTTTTCAAAATTTTCTTCACAATCTAAAGGGTATTTCATAAAAACTTTTCCTAAATCTAAAATTTTAGCTTTTTAACTAGAAAAGGTATTTTAGTATTAACTTAGTAAAAAAAAGCTTTTTTAGGAAAAAGTTTGTTTTTATATGCAAGCCAAAAAGATTAAAATATTTTTATTAAATAAATCTTATATCAATCATAAAAAGATATGATAAAAGGTAAAAATATGTAAAATTTATAATTTTGTATTGAAAACTGTAATTTTCAAACTTTTTTATATACACCTAGATTATTCTACTTTGATATAGATTAAGCTACTATTTTTACATACTTTTATGATTTTACCTTTTGAGTGAAATAAACTTATCCATAAAATATAATGTAAAAAATTGATAATTTTATTTTGTAAATTAAAATTATATTTTATTTTTCTTGAAAACTATAAAGAATATTTAAAAATTAAATGATTTTATATTATTATCAAAATATACATAAAAATGATAACTTGTGCATTAAATTTTTTAATCCCCTATTCTTGATTTTTAGTTAAAGTAAATATTCTTAGTTATAAAATTTTTAAGAATATTTTTATTTTAATAGTTTTATAATGGTTATTACATAAAAACTTAATAAAAAGTTTTATCAAAACCAAATTTCAAGGAGAAGGTAATGAAATTTCCAGTAAAATTAGCAAGATCTATTGTTGTATGTGCTTTTTTAGCAGGTATAAGTGCCAGTGCATTAAGTGAAGGTAAAGAATATGTAATTCTTAAAAATCCTATTGCTAACGCTGATAATTCATTGATTGAAATTTTTTCTTATCGCTGTACTCATTGCTATGATCATCACAAATTTAATACCATGGGTAAAGTTAAAGAAAAATTACCTAATTTAACTTATAAATTTTATCCTGTAAGTTCTATGGGAGATTATGGAAAGCAAGCTAATGAAATTTTTGCTTTTGCGGCATTTAAAGATGGTGTAAATAAAGCTGATCCTACGGATAAAAATAGCTTAACTCATAAAGTTGCTGAAGCTTATTTTAATGCATATTTTAAGAAAAAACAAAGATGGGAAAATGGTAAAAATCCTGAAGCTTTTTATAGTGTCGGTTTAAAAGCAATGAATGTAAGTAAAGCTGATTTTGAAAATTTCTTAAAAACTCCAGAGGCTGCAGAGCTTTTAAAAAGTTATGAAATTGCCAATCCTATTTCGCAAAATTATGGCACCCCTGCTTTTGTTGTTAATGGAAAATATCAAATCGTTCCAAGTGCAATTAACTCTCCAGAGGCTTTGATTGAAATTACTAAAGAACTTAGCAAGCAAAAATGAGTTGTATAAAAATGAAAGATAATTGCAGAAATTTTTCACTTTCCAAATGGCAAGATACGCGCAAACCTTGGTTAATTTTGATTATAGTTACTATAGGGCTTACTTGTATAGCGCATTTTTTATTTCAAGAATATCTTTTTATGGAACCTTGCGAACAATGTGTGTATATAAGATTTGATATGCTTGTTATGGCTATAGGTGGTATGATTGCATTAATCAACCCTAAAAATAATATTATAAAAATTTTTTCTTATGGCTTAGCTTTTTATGGAATTTGGCTTGGCTTGGAGCATTGTATAACTTTAAATCATATTCATGAAGTGGTTCATTCTGAAAATCCTTTTGCAGGTGTAGATGGATGTCGTGAAATTCCTATTTATCCATTTAATTTACCTTTGCATGAGTGGGCTCCTAGTTGGTTTTTGCCAACAGGAGAATGTGGGATGGATACCCCTGTAGTTCCAGAAAATGCTTATAATCATCTTAATGCTTTTCAAAAATTTTTTATAGGAACTCCACCTAATTTTGAAAATGGGCTTTATAGCAATGGTTGGTATTTGATTCCTAGTTTAAAGTTTATGAATATGGCAATTTGCTGTCTTATAGCATTTTTATGTTGTTTTATTGTGCTTTTTGCAATGTTTATAGTCTATGTTTTAGATAAAAATAAACCTAATGCTAAAATTTTTGCATTGGTGATTGTTATTTTGGTTTTGATGCTTAAATTTATAGGCGAACCAAAAAATCCAAATCAAAATATAGCTAGTTTAAATCATTTAAATCAAGTCATTTAAAGATACTCTTAAAATACGCAACAAATTATTTTTGTTGTGTATTATTAAAATTTTATTAAGCTATCTTAGGATGGCTTAAATAATTTTAAAGGATTGATCATGAGACTTAGCAAAACTCTTTGTATGGCACTTTTGGCGGGTTCTACCCTACTTGCACCTAATGCTTTAATGGCCATGGGTGGTCCTAGTGGAGCGAAAATAGATTGGCAAATTCAAGGACAAATAGGTGCGATTAAAATGAATCCTTATGGATTGTCTCCTTTGACCGCTATTATTATGGATAATGGTTATGTCTTAAGTGATATAAAAGTAACCATTGTTCCTAAACCAAATGGTCAAACTATTTCTTATAATGTGAATTCTAAAATGGCTAAGACTTATGGTGGAATTCCTATTTTTGGACTTTATCCTTCTTATTTAAATACAGTAAAGGTAAGTTATACTAAAACTGCAAATGGTAAAAGTCAAAAAGTCATTGATGAGATTTATAAAATTACAACTCCAGGGGTTAGCATAGAACCAAGTGGAAGTACTGATCAAAGAGGAACTCCTTTTGAAAATGTGAAAGTATTAAAAATGGATCCAAAATTTTCAGATAGGCTATATTTAGTAAATAATGCTCCTGGAAAACAATCTGGCAAAGGCTCACAATCTGTATGGAATAATCCTGTAGGTGGTGCTATGGAATGGGATGAAAATTCAAATGTCTTTATCATAGATACTAAGGGTGAAATCAGATGGTATTTTGATAACGATAAACTAATGAACTGGGATAATATTTACAATCGTGGAATTATGATGGGTTTTCATCAAAACAAAGATGGAGCTTTAACTTGGGGATTTGGTCAAAGATATGTAAAATACGATATCTTAGGAAGAGAAATTTTCAATCGCAAATTACCTGCTACCTATATAGATTTTTCTCATGCTATGGACAATATGCAAAATGGGCATTATTTATTAAGAGTAGCTTCAGCAAATACTTTGCGTCCAGATGGTAAGCATGTACGCACAGTGCGTGATACTATTATAGAAGTAGATGAGAATGGTAATGTTGTTGATGATTGGAGATTGTATGAGATTTTAGATCCTTATAGAAGTACTATTATCAAAGCTTTAGATCAAGGTGCAGTGTGTTTAAATATAGATGCAAGCAAAGCGGGTAAAACTTTAAGCGATGAAGAACTTGCCAAAATGGATGAAAGCGACAAATTTGGAGATATAGCAGGTACAGGTATAGGTAGGAATTGGGCTCATGTAAATAGCGTTGATTATGATCCAAGTGATGATAGTATTATTATTTCTAGTCGCCATCAAAGTGCTGTTGTTAAAATTGGTCGTGATAAAAAAATAAAATGGATTTTAGGGGCACATAAAGGGTGGAATAAAGAATTTCAAAAATATTTATTGCAACCTGTAGATAAAAATGGCAAAAAAATTGTTTGTGATGATGATTATAGCAAATGCCCAGGTTATGAAAATGACAATGGTGGATTTGATTTCACTTGGACGCAACATACAGGCTGGAGAATTGATAGTAAATCAAACAAGCGTTATATTTATATAAGTGTTTTTGATAATGGTGATGCAAGAGGAGCTGAACAACCTGCGTTTGCAAGTCAAAAATATTCTCGTGCTGTAATTTATAAAATCGATCAGCAAAATAAAACTGTGGAACAAATTTGGGAATATGGTAAAAATCGTGGAAATGAATGGTTTTCTCCTGTAACTTCTCTAACTCAATATGAACCAGATAAAGATTCTATTATGGTTTATAGCGCAACAGCTGGAATGGCTTTTGATCTTAGCAAAGGTGTAAGTCTTGGAGAGCCAAAACCTGAAATTGATGAATTTAACTGGGGTGCTAAGGAGCCTTCGGTTCAAATTCAATTTAGCGGTTCAGGCACGGGTTATCAAGCAATGCCTTTTAGCGTTGATCAAGCATTCAATCCTAAAAAATAAAACAATAAGCCCAAAAATAAATTTGGGCTTATTTATTTTTTTTAAATAAAATTATCTCTGAAAATTTTATTTAATCAAGGATATAGTATGCGTAATTTTTTTTGCAAATTTGTTTTAGCGCTTGTATTTTGCTCAAGTTTTGCGTTAGCAAATAATAGTTTTATTACTCTTAATCCAAATTTACCCAACTCCGAAAATAGTGTAATAGAAGCATTTTCTTATAAATGTATACATTGTTATAATCATCATAAATTTGGAACCCTTGAAAAACTAAGAGAAGCTTTTCCAAATTTGCATTTTAAACTCTATCCTGTAAGTTTAATGAATGGAGATTTTTCCAAAGAAATGAATGATCTTTTTGCCTTTGCTCAATACAAAGATGAGCAAAATGGTAAAGACGCGAGTTATTCTGATAGTTTATCTCATAAACTTGCTGATGTTTATTTTGTTTCTTATTTTTTAAACAAGCAAAGAAATTTTTCGAATTTAGATGAATTTTACGACATAGGTTTAAAGGCTATGAATGTAAATAAAAATGAAGTATTAAATTTTTTAAATACCCCAAAAGCTAAAGAAATTTTAAGCGAGTTTCAAAGAGCTAATGATATAGCTAAAACCTATGGCACCCCTGCTTTTGTTGTTAATGGAAAATATCAAATTAACCCAAGTGCAATCAATTCGATGCAAGATTTAGAAGATCTAGTTAAAAAATTAAGCAATATGAAATAATAAATTTTTTAAGGCAATAAAAATTGCCTTAAAATTATTTTTTGATCATATTTGTATAAGGTCCATAGCGATGTTGGGTTGTAGAAAAGCTATCATCATAAGGTCCTACATCCATATCTAAAGGTTTAACCTTTCTATCTGGAAAGTCTTTATCTCTATTTGCTTTAATAGGGCGAGCTTGTGAATTCATGTAAGCTGCTACATCATAAGCATCTTCAAGACTTAAGTCAGGCGCACCTTGAGGCATATTTTCTTTAATATAAGAAGCAGCTTTGATAAGACGATACATTCCAGCTCCTGTATTATAACTATCATTGCCCCAAAGTGGTGGATAAAGATAATACGCCCCTGCACTATCCTCATTTTTAAGCCCTAATCCATTTTCTTGATGACAAACGGCACATTTATCCATATAAATTGCCTTACCTTTTTTAGGATCAGCTGCTCTCGAGATGAAATCTATCTTCTTAAGCCCCTGCCCTTCTATCTTAGCTCCTACTGGAACTCCTTGAGATAACCATTGCATATAAGTTAGCATGGCTTTCATTTCAGGCGCATCACTAGGCATTCTTTTGCCATTCATAGAGCGTTCAAAACAGCCATTGATCCTATCTGCTAAGGTAATTACTTTATCTCCTCTGGCATTATATTGTGGAAATCTTGCCCAAATTCCTACAAAACCTGATTGATTTTGTACACTTCCACCATTAGCATGGCAACTTGAACAAGAAAGATTATTTCCCGCAAATCTTTTTTTAGGATCTTTGGCCTGTGGACCTACATATTTACTTGTTTCATTAAGAATTTTATTTCCCAAAATAACCATTTTGCTATATTCTGAATTTTTTGGCATTTTAGTTTCATCTATAGTACCATCTTCATTTAAAGCCTTAGGTAAATTCCATTTGGCAGTAGGTAGATCAATACCTGTTGCACTCTTAGTTTTTTCCAAATTTGGATCTAAGGCTAAAGCACAACTTCCACATAACAACAAAGTTAAAACTATAGAAAATTTATTCATCGTTTTTCCTCCTTAAATTTGTCTAATTCGAATTCAGTATATAACTTTGCTTCAAAAAAGTCAATAAAAGTTAATAATATTTCAATAAAAAACTTCAAATTCTTAAAACAATATTTATTTGCCTTATAATTAAAACTTTAAAATAAAAATAAAGTTTTTTTGATAAAATTGAAGCTTGCAATATTTTTAAAGGTTGGTTTAATGAAAAATTTAAGCATTCAAGAAAAAAAAGACTTAGATAACTGCGTTTTTCAAAATCTTGGAAGGCAAGATACTTTTACTTTAAGTGTGATTTTTAAAAATTTTTATTTAAAAATTAAAGCATTTATTTATTCTAAATAATACCACTTAAAATCTTTTTTTGTGTAAGAAAGATCTTTAAAAGAAGGCGATTGG
This sequence comes from Campylobacter sp. BCW_6889, assembly GCF_001762535.1. Classification (NCBI taxonomy): domain Bacteria; kingdom Pseudomonadati; phylum Campylobacterota; class Epsilonproteobacteria; order Campylobacterales; family Campylobacteraceae; genus Campylobacter; species Campylobacter sp. BCW_6889. The sequence continues at coordinate 50,542 of NZ_MJWZ01000030.1, forward strand.
ATAAATAGTTTGCACTCTTTATCCAAATTTTCTATTCCGTATATTTTCATAGCCATTCTTGAGTCATGTCTTGTAAGTTCTATTCCAACGCAAGCTTGATTGTTGATTTTATAAAGCAAAGTACCGCCATCTTTTTCATCTATATTTAAAACATCCAAATTCTTATCTTTACTCATATCTTTTACATCTTTACTAAAAGAATATCGGAGTTTATAATATATCATAATATCCTGCATGGTATTTTTCAAATTTTGTAAATTTTCATTAATCAAGTATCCATTATTTTTATAAAGTTTTAAAAAATCTTCATTAAGAAATTTTTGAAAACTTTTATCTTTAGATAATTTTTGACAAGAGTTATAGCTATTTAAAATTCTAACTTGACCAGCTTCTATTAAAAGCTCAAGGCAATCTTTATTTTCTTGTGAAAATTGTACTAATTTAACTTCTTGAATCTTAAAATCTTTGTTCGGTTTTTTTTCATAAGCAAAATCATTTAATTTTTCGTAAATATTAGCAAAACTTAAAGAATATAAACTAAAAAAAAATAAAATACACTTTTTCATTGAAAAAAATCTTTGTATTTATTTTTTAGAAATTCCACGACTTCTAAAATTTCATCAACCCCTTCTTTGTTCGAATTTTCGAGCACATTATCTATATTATCGATATAAGCTTCTATTGCATTTTCTAATTTTTCTCTTTTAACTCCAGCGTATAAAAGCATAGCTTCTAAAACTATGCTAAGCTCATATTGTAAATCTTCTAGTTCATTTTTTAAGGTTTTATTATTGTTTTGATTCATTGTTTTCCTTTTTAAGTTCTTTGCTTTTAATTAAATCAATAATTTGAGCCTTAATATGATTATAATTTGCTCCATCTTTAAATGTCGCAAAAAGTCCACCACTAGCATTTTTATGTCCACCACCACCTACTAAATTTTTAGCCATTAAACTTACATCTATTTTTCCATTTGCACGAAAACTTAAGGTTTTTCTAGAACTAACATCAATAAAAAAGTCATAATCAGGATTTTTTACTAAAAAATCATTTCCAATAACAGAAGTATTGCCTATATTTGAAGTTAAGATGCCTTTATGGCCTTCATATTCTATACTGAAATTTTCTTTTAGCTCACTTAGTTTTTCAACTACAAAATAAGAAATTAAATTAGAAAGAGTATCATCATTTTTTCTGGCAAAATAATCCTTTTTTATAAAATGAGTAGCATTATCGAGTAAAATATTCGCATTTTCTTTTCCTATAAATTTCCAAGCCTTATCAAGCAAGAAAAACATATAATCAATTTGCGATTCTTTAAACATTACGCGATTTATTTCTTTTGCATTGGCAATCAAGCCTAAAAAAACCTTTCCAAGTTCAAAATTTTCATCCTCGCTTAGCCAAATATCAACAGCATTAACTACATCAACAAATTTTGAAAGTTTTAAAACTGGGGTGCAGATTTTAGAGAAAAAATCATAAACGATTTTAGTTGCACATCTTTTAGAATCAAGTAAATACCAAGAATATTTTTGAGCGCATTCTTCACCACTCTGATGATGATCAAGAAGAAAAATTTTAATATTTTTCTCTTTACAAATTTTTTCAAATTCTTCGCATTGATTTAAATTTAAATTTAAATCTGTTATTAGAATAATAGCTTTTCCGAAATTTTCATCTTTTTCTATATCGCCTATAATAGAGTTAAAATTTTCATTAATTTCTTTACCATAATTAGAATTATAAAATTTCACATTTTTAAAATAAAAATTTACTACAAATTGACAAGCATAACCATCAAGATCTGTGTGCGAAAGATGATAAATTTTCATTATATTCCTTAAAGTTCTATCCTAATAATACCCTCGGTATTAAAATTTGTATTTTCTGCAATTTCTGCAAAACTTAACACTACTATATTAATGCTAAAATTATAACAAATATCAGCAATGAATTTTCTAAGTTGCGGTTCAACGCAAAGTATAAAAGGCTTGATACGACCATTTGCTACCGCGGCAACTTCAGCCCTTAGAGTATCTACTAAAGTGCCTGTTTGAGCTACACTTAAAGGCAAGTGATAACTTCCATCTCTAAATTGTACATTTTCCATTAAAACTGCAGAGCTAGCAGAGTCTAAGATAAAAATATCCAAATTTCCTTTATCATCTAAATACATATTTGTAATCATCCTAGCTAAAGACGCCCTTACATGTTCAATAATCATATCAAAACTCTTGCTTACTTCTGCTATATCGCTTACAGATTCTAAAATAGTAAGCATATCTTTAATTGGTATGTGATGCTTAAGCAAGTCTTTGAGAATTTTTTGAATAAGACTTACAGGTGCAACACCTAAAGCACCTTCTACAATGATTGGATAATCATTTTTAACCTTATCAAGAAGATTTTGCACCTCTTGGCGTGTAAGAAGTTCGCTTGCGTGTGCTTTGATAAGTTCGCTCATATGTGTTGAAATAACACTTGCAGGATCTATTACTATATAGCCATTTAATGTTGCTTCATCTTTTAAATTCGCATCAATCCAAAGTGCATCAGAGTTAAAAGCAGGTTCTTTTGTAGCAATCCCTTCTATCTCTTCTGTGATAAAACCACTATCCATGGCTAAATATTTATCCGGATAAATTTCAGCACTTGCTATAGACACGCCCTTGAGTTTAAAACTATACTCATTTGGTTTAAGTCTTAAATTATCTCTTATTCTTATTTTTGGCATTAAAAATCCTAAACTTTCAGCAATACTTCTTCTCATTGAGCGAATTCTTTCTGTAAGTTCGTTTTCAGCAAGCTTAATAAGTCCGTATCCAAGTTCAAGTTCTAAAATTTCAACTTTGAGTATGTCGTTAATCTTGTACTCTTCTTCTTTGAGAATTTCCTCTTCGCTTTTCTTAGCAGGTGCTGCCGTTGTCCCACCTGCTCCACTTTGAGATGCAGCTGCGGCACTTGGTTTGCTTTTTTTAACTGTGGTTATATCAATTTTACCTTCCTTAACCTGCTTGGTAAGATAGCCAAGACTTAAAAAAACTAAAGCCATAAAGCCCAAGGATAAAGTTGGCAAACCAGGTACTAACGCAAAGATAAAAAGTACAAAACCTACTATTAAAAGTGTGCGATATTCACTTAAAAGTTGAGTTAAAGTTCCTTCTGCAAAATTTTCCTCATCTTTGCTTGCACGAGTGATAATTATAGCGGTTGCAGTAGAAGTAATAAGCCCTGGAATTTGCGATACAAGTCCATCGCCTATGGTTAAAATAGTATAAGTAGATGCAGCATCGCTTAAAGCCATATCGTGCTGAAAAGATCCTATTAAAAAACCACCTATGATATTTATAATAGTTATGATAATTCCTGCAACAGCATCTCCTTTGATAAATTTAGAAGAACCATCCATTGCACCATAGAAGTTTGCTTCAGCAATAACTTCTTGACGTCTTGCTCTAGCGGTTTGTTCATCGATAAGTCCTGCATTTAAATCCGCGTCAATAGCCATTTGTTTACCCGGCATTGCATCAAGTGTAAATCTTGCTTGTACTTCAGAAACCCTTGTACTACCTTTTGTTACAACCATGAAATTAATCAATACTAAGATACAAAATACAATCACACCAATGACCATATTTCCACCAACAACAAATTCTCCAAATGCTGCTATAATCTCACTCACAGCTTCAGGGCCGTTTTGCCCTTCGCTTAAAATCATCCTTGTAGTAGCTATATTTAAAGAAAGTCTAAATAAAGTAATAATCAAGATTAAAGTTGGAAAAGTTGTTAAATCTGTCGGTTTAGGTATATAAATAGAAATTAAAATAATTAATACCGATAAAGCTATACTTAAAGCTAAGAAAAAGTCCAAAATAGGACTTGGTAAAGGAACTATAATAATAGCTAAAATGCAAACTAAAAAACCAACAATAGTTAAGCTTTTAGCTTTTAAAACAGGAGCAATTAAAGGCCCCAAAAAAGGAAAAACTAAATCGACTATTTTATTTTTTGCCATTATTTTTCATAATATCTTCTAAAGTAATAGAATCTAAAAATTCATCTACTTTATTTTGTAAATTTACTAACATAGGCATTAAGGTGCAATTTTTTTCTTTATTATTTGGACAAGTACCACCGCTGCATTCAAATACACTGATATCCTTTTTTTCAGCACTATTAACAATTTCTTTTATAGTATATTGATTTGGTTCTTTGATTAATGCAAAACCACCTTTTGCCCCTTTAAAGGATTTTAACAAGCCATCTTTAGCTAAAGTTTGTAAAATTTTAGCTAAAAAACTTTTGGGAATATCAAGCTCTAAAGCTAAAGAATCTACATCTTGAGGTGCTTCTTTTTGAGAAATATAAATTAAAGAAAGTAAAGCGTATTCGCTAGCTTTGGTAAATAGCACAAATTCTCCTTATTATAACTACAGAAATAGCTGTAATTATAATAAATAATTCTTAGAAAAAGACTTAAATTTTGACAAAACCTTCTAAAAAGGATAAATTCAGTTTATTTTTTGCTTTTTAAGATAAAATTACAGTTCTTTAATTTTATTATTTTACCAATCAGGAGGTCTATCATGGCTTTGGATTCGGCCAAAAAAGCAGAAATAGTTGCGAAATTCGCTAAAAAACCAGGTGATACTGGTTCAACAGAAGTTCAAGTAGCTCTTTTAACTGCAAGAATTGCAGAACTTACAGAACATTTAAAAATCTACAAAAAAGACTTTTCATCAAGACTAGGACTTCTAAAACTTGTAGGTCAAAGAAAAAGACTTTTATCTTATCTTAAAAGAAAAGATTATAATTCTTATAGTAAGTTAATTACTGAATTAAATCTTAGAGATAAATAATTTTTAAGCCCTTTTTACGGGGCTTTTTCTTTTTAAATTTCTTCTTTTGTAATCAGTTTTATATATCAAAAATACAAGAAAAATCTTACAAGATTTCCCTTTGTCCTTTGGCATCAGGTTCGCTTAAAATCCCGTTTTGCGTAAGTTGTTCAATAATATTTGCAGAGCGGTTATAGCCGATTTTTAAACGGCGTTGCAAATAAGAAATGCTTGTTTTTCCATCTTCTAAGATCACTCTTTTGGCTTCTTCATAAAGCTCATCTACTTCCCCATCAAAGCTTTCATTTGTTGTAACACCCACGCTTTGCTGATCTTTTAAAAAGCTTTCATCATATTCTACGCTTTGTTGATCCTTTAGAAAATCCACGATTTTTTCTATTTCAAATTCGCTTGCAAAAGGCGCATGCAAACGCACTATAGAGCTTGTTCCAGGAGGAGTAAATAAACAATCCCCTCTTCCAAGTAAACTCTCAGCACCCATAGCATCTAAAATAACTTTAGAGTCAACTTTTTGCCCTACTTTATAAGAAATTCTACTTGGCAAATTCGCTTTGATCAGCCCTGTTACAACATCAACAGAAGGTCGTTGTGTAGCTACAATCAAGTGAATTCCACTTGCTCTTGCCATTTGTGCAAGTCTTCCTATATAAAATTCTACATCTTTACCCGCAGTCATCATCAAATCGGCAAGTTCATCAATAATTACTACAATAAAAGGGAGCTCTTCGCTACCTAATTCTTTCATTTTTTCATTGTAATTTTCTATATTTTTGGTTTTTGCATCTGCCATTAAACGATAGCGTCTTTCCATTTCAGCCACCATATTTGAAAGCGCATTGACCGCTTTTTTTGGATCTGTGATAACAGGAGTTAAAAGATGAGGAATATCATTATAAATGCTAAATTCAAGCATCTTAGGATCTATCATCATCAAACGCAAGGTTTTAGGAGAGTTACGATATAAAAGACTTAAAAGCATAGAATTTATCCCCACACTTTTACCGCTACCTGTAGTTCCTGCGATGAGTAAATGCGGAAGTTTTTTAAGATCGGTTACAAAAGCATTGCCTACTATATCTTTGCCCAAAGCTATAGTTAAAGGACTTTTAGCATTTTTAAAAACTTCGCTTTGTAAAATTTCTCTTAGATAAATAGTTTGAATTTCATCATTTGGGACTTCTATGCCTACAACATCTTTTCCTGGTATTGGAGCTTGAATACGGATTGATTTTGCCATTAAAGCCATAGTTAAATCATCTTGTAAATTTAAAATACGACTTACTTTTACATCTGCGCTAGGACGAAATTCAAAAGTAGTTACAACAGGACCAACATAAGTGCTTATAACATCGCCACCTATTTTAAAACGACGCAACTTTTCAAGAAGATTATAAATTTTTTTATCTATTTCACTTTCATTGATTTCTTGTCTATGCTCTTTTGGATTAGCTAAAAAATCTAATGGTGGCAAGGTGAAATCTTTTGGTTTTTCTATCTCACCCTGCTCTATTTCACGCAATAAAGCTTGGTTAATAGCAATTTCTTTGGCTAAAACTGCTTTTTGAAGTTTAATTTCTTGATCATTTGTTTTTTCATTATCGATTTTAATTTCTGTATTTTGGATAAAATCGAGTGTATTTTTTTCTTCTATAACTATTTCATTTATATTTTTTATAGGAGTAGGTTCTATATAAGGATGATTTAACTCTTCTACAATAGGAGTAAATTCGAAGATATTGTCTGCTTTATCTGGATTTTTATTTTCATTTATTTTGTTTGATTCTTCTGTTTCTGTTTTGATTGTCTTTGAGTTATTAAAACTGTATTTATTCCCTTCTATAATATCGCTTGAATTTATCGCATCATATTCTTCTAATTTTTTAATTTCTTGTTTTACTTTATTTTCTAAAATTTCATTTTGATAGGCTTTGTATTCTTGTTCTAGTTTTTCTTTTTTTATCAAATTCTCTCTAAGTTCAAGCTCTTTTGTGAAAATTTTTGGTTTAACTTCCTGTTTAGAAACTGGAATTTCAATATTTTTACGCTTATAACTTGGCTCATCTAAATTTTTATTTGTATCTATTTGCTTTATATCTTCAAGTTTTTTAGGTTTTAAAAAACGTTCAGGAATCATATCTACCCCTTCTTCTGAAATAAAATTAAAATCTTCATCAAGGCTAATGCTCATTTTGCTAGCCTTTTGTGCGAAATTTCGCACTTGTTGAGAATGCTCATAAACAAAACTTCTTGATTCTTTTAAGCTTTGTGTATCAATCTCTATGGTTTCATCTAAAATTTGATTTTTTAGTTTTTCAAAGTTTTCCTTAGCTGTGGTAATTGAATTTTTACTTGCATTGATATTGCAATCTTTGATTATCTGTTCTAAGTTATTGGTTTTTTCTTTTTTATTTATTTGCAAATTCTCATAAATACTATCTTGCAAAATATTTAATTTTGGAGCCATAGGTTCTGATTTACCTACATCTTCTTTCTCATTTTCTCCGCCAAATACACGCATAAGTAAAGATTTAAAAGCTTGCTCTACTTTTAATAAAAAAGTAAAATCTAATTCTATTTTTAAAATTTCTTTTGCAAATTTCGGAAACAATAAGATCAAAGAAAATAGCAAAAGTAAAAGAGCAAAAATTCCACTCCCTGTATGTCCTAAGATTATAGAAAAAAATCCATATACAATTTCTAAAATATACCCAAACTCTCTATAAAAGACAGAAAATAAAAGCAAAGTAGAAAAAAAGGCCAAAGAAAAACCAAAAAGCTCTCTACGCTTAAAATTTTCTATTTTATAATTTTTTCTATAGTAAAGATAATTTAACACAAGTAAAAAAAATGGATAATAATACCCAAATTCTCCAAATAAAAATAAATTAGCCTTGTAAACCCATTCTCCCATGCTAGGTGCTAGCATACAAAGACAAATATAAAAAATAACAAGTGTAGAGCTGGTAAAAATGGCTTCTTTTTTAATATTCTTTCCTTAAAAATAAAATCAAAGCCAAATTATACCATAAATTTTTACATATAATTTAATAAGCTAAGTTGAGAAATTGTTGTACTAGCCTTAAGAGAAGCTTGATATGCAAGTTGAACTTGCATTAAATTCATCATAGCTTCACCATAATCTACATCAATAACATTTGACTTAATGCTTTGCACATTTACGCTTAAGAAATTTACTCGAGTATTGACACCATCTATAGTATTATGATAAGCTCCCATGGTTGTATTAAGCTTGCTGATATGATCTGCTAAATGATCGAGTCTTTCTAAAGCTCCTTGCATTCCGGTATTTCTTGGATCGGCCGAATTTCCATCGGCTCTCATATTACCACTTAAAACCGCATCTATCATAGTATCTAAATCTTTTATAAGATCAACATTTGGTTCATCTATAACTAAAGCATTATTGGCACTAAAACTAAAATTTGGACCATTCTCTACTTGCGCAGTTGTAGTATAAGGTGGTTGCGGAAAATGTCCACTTTGAGAATCACTTAAAGAAATTCCTATGTTGGTTCCTGAGGATAGCTTATCGGTAACGCTAATGCGACCTTTATAATCCATGCTTACATCAACAGTAGCTTGAGAATCTTTCATGAGTTGTTGTAAACTATTATAACCATTTGCATCAACTTTTCCATTTGTAGCTGTTATGCTTTGGGTTGGAATTTTATCTGCGGCAAACATACCTATAATATCATTGATTTGACCATAAGTAATATCATTTGATCCTGTAACAACTCCACTATTTCCAGTTGCAGGATCAGTATGGGTTATAGGAAAACTTATGGTTTGACCTGGAATATTAGGATCAGGATAGCTTACAGTTGAAGTTTGTAAATTTATAGTAACATCGTAAGAATTTCCACCTTTGGAATTGACTTTTAAATTTAAAGTAGTACCATTTAGACTATTTCCTGCCATTACCTCGCTAAGTTTGGTTGAATCAGTTGCATAAGCATTACTTCCTTTAATAACTTGAGAAACATTACCATAAACAGTATTTCCATCTTTTTCAAAATAAACATTATCATAATCTGCACCATTGGCTTTGTTGCCAGCTGAATCAGTCATATTGCTTTTAATAAAATCAGTTTGAGCTAAACTAAAGGTAAACTCTTGCTCTTTTCCATCTTTTCCTGTTAATTTAATAGTAACTGGACTAGTTGGATTGGTAATATCACCATTTTTCATAGCCTCTTGCATAACAGCATTGGTAACATTATCCATGTTAAGATCATTATCCTTAACAAATTTTTCCATTGCTTTGAAACTTTCTGTTTTGTCCATTTGTGGAGTATAGGCTACGGCATGAAAGTCTAATTTATTATTGCCTTGTTTTAAATCTGTGATTTGAATTTGACCACTATTATTGATGCTTACTTCTACAACTTTATTATTAGCAGTGTTGCCATAAAGTGCACCAATTTGCTCTAATACATCTTCTATTTTATCATCTGGTTTTACTAAAACTGCACTTTTAAAGCTTGTTCCATCTGGTTTTGTTCCTTGAACATAGAGTGTTGAAGGTGGAAAATTAAGTTTTCGGTCTTTATCTTCAAAATCTATATCCGGATCTAATTTTCCATCTTTTACATAATTTTGCCCGATAAGCTGCTTCCAAGCAGAATCCCCGTTTAAATATTCTTGTTTATCTTTATCTGTATAACGATTATCTGTAAAACTGATATTAGTAGTAATTTGTTTTTTATAGTCTCCATCTGCTTTGAAAAATAAATCCCATCCAGGTATATTATAAGGACTTTCAGTTCCAGCTCCAGTTACTACATTGATATTATTTTTATCTCCATAATAATTACCATTGGAATCAAAAGGTTTATTTGCAACTTGTGAGCCTGCAAAAAGATACTGACCATTAACGCTAGTATTTGCAAGCTGAACTATACTCTCTTTTATGCGTTCTAATTCTTTTGCTATAGCCTCCCTTGAAGTTTGAGAGTTCCCATCACTTGCAGCTTGAGTTACTTTAACTTTAAAATCTTCAAGAAGTTTTACCATATCTTGCAAAGCTTTCATGCTGTTTTGAGTCATTTCTTTTGCACTGTTTGTTGCTTGTTTTACTTGTTCTAATGTTTTAATTTCATATTCAAGACGCGTATTATCTATATAAATGCTTGCATCTTCATATGAATTTTGTATTTTTAAACCTGAAGCAAGTTGTTGAGATATCTGATATAAAGCACTTTGACCACCCATAGAATTATTCACACTATTTGTGAAATTAAGTTTATTTGTAATTCTCATTTTTTTCCTCTAAAGTATTAAAGTTAAAATCTTTTCAAACATTGCTAATAAACAAAAGCAATAACTGTTCCAAAAATTTAAATTACATAATTTTATATAATCTTTTTGAAAATACTTTTTATTTTTAAAGTATTTTTTAGTCTAAAAAAGTATAATTTCAACTTTAAATCTTAAAAATGAGCCCGAGTGGTGAAACTGGTAGACGCGCCAGACTCAAAATCTGGTAAGGGCAACCTTGTGTCGGTTCGAGTCCGACCTCGGGCACCACTTATTTTTTGCGGGAATAGCTCAGGGGTAGAGCACAACCTTGCCAAGGTTGGGGTCGCGAGTTCGAATCTCGTTTCCCGCTCCATAGAGTAAAAAAATATAAAATCTTTATTAATTATAAATTCTCACTTTTCTCTAATACTAAAAAATACTCATTTTCTAGAATTTCAAGTTCTTTTTGCATTACTTCAAGCTCTTGATAAAGCTTGTTAATACCTATTTCTTGATATACATTTGGATCGGATAAATCTTGATTTAATTTAGCTATCTTTTGCTCTAAAAAATCTATTTTTTCAGGATGGTTTTTTAATATCTCATTTTCTTTGTAGCTTAATTTTTTAGAGCTTTTTTCTTTTTGGTTATTATTTTGCTCTTGGGTTTGAAGCTCTAAAGCAAAATTATCCAATTCTTCAATTTCTTTTTCATTTTCAAGATATTCAGTATAAAGAGTGTGTAAAATATTTATATATCCATTTCCCTCAAAAGCATAAAGTTTTGTTGCGATTTTATCAACAAAATATCTATCGTGTGATACTAGCAAAATAGCCCCTTCAAAACTAAGTAAGTATTCTTCTAGTATATTAATCGTAGCTATATCAAGATCATTAGTTGGCTCATCTAAAATCAAAACATCATATTCTTTAGTAAAAAGCAAGGCTAAAGCAACGCGATTTTTCTCTCCACCACTTAAAAGAGCCACACTTTTATCTAAAAATTCCTTAGGAAATAAAAAATTTTTCAAATATCCATAAACATGCATATTTTTACCACGAACTTCAACCCTATCTCCACCATTGGGACAAAAAATTTCAAGCAAGCTTTTATCAGAATTTACCAAGCTTCTAGCTTGATCAAAATATCCTATCTTAAGCTCTCCGCGTTTTATTTCACCGCTATCTTGTTTTATTTGCCCTAGAAGAATTTTTAACAATGTCGATTTTCCACAACCATTTCTTCCTACGATAGCTATGCGTTCACCTTGTAAAATACGCGTTGAAAAATCTTTAAAAAGATTTTTATTGTTTATATTTTTGCTTATATTTTTAAGCTCAAAAAGCATTTTTTTACGATTGATCGTTTTTCCTCCATTAAAATTTAAGGCCGCTCTTGAAATTTCAAGTTTTAAGCGTTTGATTGCTCCGGGATTTTTTTTCGCTTCTTCACGCATTTTAAAAATGCGTTCTTTTCGTCCTTCATTTCTTTTAAGTCTTGCCTTAACCCCTCTTCTAAGCCATTCTTCTTCGCTTTTTAATTGCTTTAAAAGAGTTTCATGGCTCTTAGCAAGGCTTTGCAAAATTTGTGTTTTTTTCTCTAAATAGTTTGCATATCCGCCTTTAAAAATACTAAGTTTACCCTGCTCCACTTCTATACACTTGTGTGCTATAGCGTTAATAAAATATCTATCATGGGAAATAAAAATCACACACATCTTTGAATTTTTTAGCAATTCTTCTAAAAAGCTTGTCATATATACATCTAAATGATTAGTTGGCTCATCAAGCAATAAAATATCAGGATTTTTTAGTAAAAGTATGCAAAGGCCAACGCGGCGTATTTCTCCACCACTTAAAGTAGATATAATACGATTTTCATACTCAAGCAAACTAAATTCTTTTAAAACGCGTATTATTTTAGATTCTATATTCCAAGCATCTTTACTATCAATCAAAGTCATAAGCGTATCTATTTTTTTAAGATAATCTTTATTGCTAGGATCTTCTTCTAATTTTTTATGCAGTATTTCATATTCTTCTAAGGCATTGTAAATTTCTGCAAGCTCTTGCTTGATGGCTTCTTTTACACTTAAATTTGCGTTAAAATCAACGGTTTGTGAAAGCATGGCTATGCTTTTTCCATTTTGTCTTATTACTCTACCGCTATCTAAAGGAAGTGCGCCTAAAAGCGTTTTTAAAAAAGTAGATTTTCCTTCTCCATTTTTGCCTATAATGGCAATCTTTTCTCCCTCGTTTGCGCTAAAATTTACTTCATTTAAAACTATTTTGTCTCCAAATTTTTTTGAAGCTTCAATTAAATCTATAAGAGCCATTTTTTATCCTTGACTGAGTTTAAAACTAAAACTAGAACCATAGCCTAAAGTGCTAGAAATTTCAAGATAACTTTTATGTATACTTAAAATTTTCTTTACTAAAAAAAGTCCCAAACCAAAAGAATTATCACTTTTTACATCAATTTTATAAAATTTTTTTGTAATCAATTTTATTTTATCTTCTTCTATACCTTTTCCAAAATCTTGCACTATTATCTTTTGATCTCTTGCTGTTAAAATGACTTCTTTTTGACTATATTTTAAAGCATTAGAAAGCAAATTTATAATCACTTGCTCGATTAAAAATTCATCAGCCTTAACTTTCGTGCTTTTACCTTGCAATACAACTCTTTCAAAGCCTGGGTTTTTAGTGATTTTTTCACACAGAGAAAAAAGATCAAATTCTTGCATCTGCAAGGCTTCACTATTAAGATTAAAAACAAAATTAAGCTTATGGGTCAAAGCATTAAGCTTAATGCTTTGACGCGAAATTTTTTCTAGCAATTCCTTTTTTAATTTTTTATCTTCCAATTTCTCATCTTTTAGCATCTCTAAGCTAAGATCAATCACGCTTAATGGATTTTTAAGCTCATGAGAAATAGCAGAAATCACACTAGCAAGCTGAGTATTTTTTAAAGTGATTTTATCGCTTTGTTTTTTATTTTTCTGGGTATTCTTTAGAATTTTATCCTTAGTTTTTAAAAGCTTCTCATTTAGCAAATTAAATTCTTTAAACATTCCTTTTTCTAATATAACAACTTTATGATCCCCTATAGAATCTAAAAAATCCAAAATTTTATTAAAATTTTTCTCTATTCTTCTACCTAGCAACAACATTAAAATAAAAACAAACAGCAAGGACACTCCAAAACCGATTGCCATTTTTGTCCAAAAAAGTTCTAAATCTAAAAAACGAGGATAAACAATAATAATATATTTATATCCTTTGTAAATAAAGCTTTTAGTGAGAATTTTTTTTGAATCGAAATTTAAAATTTTTCCTTCTTTAAGATTAGAAAAAAAATCAGGATTTTTTACAGAACTTATTTTCATATCATTGTTTAGGATAATAAAATCAGCCCTAGTATCTTTAGCAAAATCCTTGATATTAGCATCATTTAAATGTTCTAAGAGAGAAAATTTTAAAACATCATCAAGGCTTTTGATTTTTTGCTCATATTGTTTTATAAGCAAGAAATTAAGATAAGAGTTAGTAAAAGTACAAAAAATAAACCCAAAAATCAAAGCCAATACAACAAAAAAAACTATAAAAATATTTTTAGTTTTTAGCATAATTTATAGCCAACACCTCTAACGCTTATAATATGATCTTTTAGTTTTGGAAATTTATTTCTAAGTCTTGTTAGAGCTATATTGATTGTTTTATCACTTGTAGTATCATCTTTCCAAACGCTTTCGCTTAAAAATTGTCTAGTAAGCAAGGTATTTGGATTTTCAAAAAAATATTTTAAAAGCTCATAGTCAAGATTTGAGATTTCTAATTTTTGATTTTTGTAAAAGAATTCATAATTAGCCAAATCTAAAATAAAATCACCAAAAGATAGTTTTTCTTCTTCTTTTTTATGGCGTTTTAAAATTGCTTTAATGCGAAGCAAAAGCTCATTAAAATCAAAAGGTTTACAAACATAATCATCACAACCACTTTCAAAGCCTTCGAGCAAATCTTGATGCAAAGCCTTGGCTGTAAGAAAAATAACTGCTTCTTTATATCCTTGCTCTCTTAAATCTTGAATTTTTTCTAAAGAATCTCCACTGGGCAAATTTCTATCGACTATTAAAAGATCGATTTGCTCATTATCGAGCAAATCTTCAACTCCAAAAAAATCCACTAAAGATATAACTTCATAACCACTAGATTTTAACTTTAAAACAAGCAGTTCGTTTAAATCTATATCATCTTCTATAATTAAAATTTTAAATTTCAACATATTGGACAAATACACACGCCTCTAATTGTTTTAGTTCATCTAATACTTCTTTCTGAACTTTTTCATCAATCAAAACAACAGCCAAAGCATACCCAAAACCATCTCTACCAAGCCTAAAATCAGCTATATTGATATTTTTAGCTGCCAAAACGGAGCTGATTTTAGCTATAACTCCTGGTATGTCTTTGTTTTTAAAAATAATCATTTTCCCTTTTGGCTTAAAATCAGTTTTAAAGCCATTTAATCCAACTATGCGTTGTTCATTTTCATTAAACACTGTTCCTGAAACACTGATATTTGAATTTTCGGTGATAATTTTAACGCTAAGTTTATTATTATAACCACTATTTGGAAGAGTTTCGCAAGATAATTCAACTCCTTTTTCTTTGGCAACAAATTCTGCATTAACATAATTAATTTTCTCTCCTAAAATTCCACCCAAAGCACCAACAGCTGCAAAGGTTAGCATAGAATTTGCATACTCGCCAATAATTCCTTCGGCCTCTAATTTAATACTTTTTATAGGATTTTTATCAATTTGAACAGCTAAAAAAGCCATTTTAGAAACAAGTTCTATATAAGGAGCTACAAAAGGTGGTAAATCTTCGGTTTTAATTGGCAAATTTAAGGCATTAGGATAAGCCACGCCTCGTGCTGCACTTAGTGCTTGCTCACAAGCTTCTCTTGCGATATTGTCTTGACTTTCTAAAGTATTTGCTCCTAGGTGAGAAGTAACTGAAATATTTTCAAAGTCTAAAAGAGGATGATTAGTCGCAGGTTCTTTATTGAATACATCTATACCAAGCCATGCTATTTTACCACTTTTTAAACCTTCATATAAAGCCTCTTCTGTGTACAATCCTCCGCGAGCACAATTTATTAATCTTATTCCATCTTTCATTTTTGCAATTTCTTGCTTTCCTATCATACCATTGGTTTCTTTGGTTTTTGGTGTGTGAATGGTAATAAAATCACTTTTTTCTAAAATTTCATCCAAATTTTTTGCTTGCTCCATATCTAAATCTGTAATCTTAGAAGCAGAAATATACGGATCGTAGGCTAAAATTTTCATACCAAATGCTTTAGCACGGATAGCTACTCTTGAACCTATATTTCCAAAACCTATAACCCCTAGCGTTTTGTTCATCAATTCAATGCCATACCATTTTTCTCTTTCCCATTTTCTTTCAATTTTTAAAAAATTATGAGCATTGACAAAGCTTCTAGCTGATGTTAAAAGATGTACCATTGTTAGTTCAACTGCGGCAATAGTATTTGCAGTTGGGACATTCATCACAATCACTCCTCTTTTAGAACACTCTGGAATATCAACATTATCTACGCCCACCCCAGCACGCACAAGCGCTTTTAATTTTTTGGCATGATTTAAGAAATTTATATCTACATCTGTAGAACTTCTAGTAATAGCAACTTCAACATCGCTTAGCATTTGCATAAGTTCATCTTTTGGAACTTTTGCAGCTTCTATAAGCTCAATATCTTCAGCTTTTCTTAGAATATCGATACCTTTATCCAAAATAGCATCACATACTATAATCTTTTTTTTCATAACCAAATTTCCTTTACTTCTGTATTTATTTTATATTTTTTTAATTCTTTCATAATATCATCTATAAGTTTTTCATTACCTGTATCCAAAAAGATTTCTGGACTATCACCTGATTTAAGAAGAAAATACTTCACATTAAAAGAATTTAAAGTCTGTCTTAAGCAAAACATAGAATAAATATCATATTTTCCAACTATAAGTTGATAATATTTATTTTTCTCCTTAAGCTCGCTAGTATCCGCATCAAAATATAAGGTAAATTTTTCTGCTGCTGGGGTAAAATCTCGTGTAGGCCATTTTGCTAATTCTTCTTGCCATGAAAGATCTTGATTTTGGGTTTGAATGCTTGGCTGCGTATTTGTATCTTTAGCAAATTGTGGAATGAAATTTACATTAGCTTTAAATTGCCAAAGTAATGTAAAAACAACAGCAAGCAAAATGAGTAATAAAATACTCAAAATGCTTATTGTAAAGTATTTTTTCATTAAGTTAGTTGATCTTTAATGATATCACCTAAGGTTACTTTATCATCATTATTGATTTCATTAAGAACTTCTCTTTCTTTCATTCTAATAAGATTTTTAACACTTAGGCGAATTCTATTTTTCTTTTCATCAATAAAAACTATAGCAGCTTCAATATCGTTGCCAATTTTTAAATTTTCAAGCATAGAAGTGCTTATATCTTCTTTATGAATTAAAGCATCAACATTTTTACTTAGCTCTACAAAAACGCCAAAATCTTTAATATCACGGATAGTGCCTTTTACAATATCGCCGACTTTATGAATTTTGGCATATTCTTGAACTGGAGAGCTACTTAATTCTTTTGCGCTTAATGATATTTTTTGGTTTTCTTCATCTATTTTGATAATTTTTACTTTGATTTTATCCCCTTGAGAGAATTTGTCTTTGCATTTATCATTTCTATCCCAAGAAGCATCTTCATTATGCAACAAACCTTCAATACCGCCAAGTCTAACAAACGCACCAAAAGAAGTTACTGAGGTAATTTCTCCCTCAACCACATCTGCAATTTTGTAAGATTTCATAAATTCATCAAAAGGTCTAGAAAGTAAATTTCTTAAAGAAACTCTTAAGCGTCTTTCATTTGGATTGATTTCAATTACTTCAACATCAATTTCTTGGCCTTTGTTGATATAATCTTTTGGATTTTTAATATTTTTATCCCAAGAAATTTCACTGATATGTAAAAATCCTTCTATATCATTTCCTAAATCCACAAAAGCACCGTAAGGCTCTATATTTGATACTATTACTTTAATGGTATCACCTACATCAAGAGTATCTTTTATCTCACTCCATGGATCAGGTAAAGCCGCTTTTATAGATAAGGATAAATGTTTGCGTTCTTTATCATACTTTATAACTTTAACTGGAACTTTATCGCCCTCTTTATAAAGTGTTCCAGGATTTACAGGTCCTTTGTAAGAAATTTCGCTGTAATGAACAAGGCCATCAACACCTCCTACATCTACAAACATACCATAGGTGGTAATTTTTTTCACAATACCTTCAATTAAATCTTCTTGTTGTGCTACATTATTGATCAATTCTTTGCGTTTTCTTCTCTCCTCATCTAAAGTTTTTTTACGAGAAACAATGATACTTTGCTCATCTTTGTCGATTTTAATAATTTTAACTTTAAACGTTTTGCCTATAATGTTATTTGTTTCTTTGAAGCCATATTGAGATTTTGGCAAGAAAAATTCAACATCATTTTCATCAACAACTATCAATCCGCCTTTATTTTTTCCAACTACTTTTACGGTAAAAATATCATCTTGATTTTCTTGATAGTTTTTAATAAATTCAATAACTTTTTCTTTTCTCAAAGCTTTTTTATGAGAAAGTAAAGATCTGCCACCACGAGAACCCATAACAGCAACTTTAATACTATCGCCTACATTAAATAATAGCTTAGAATTATCATCTTGTATTTCACTAAGAGCTAAAATACCTTCAGATTTTTTGCCTATATCTACATAAACTTCATCATTTTTGATCTCTACAATCACACCCTCTGTTGTAGTCTCTTCTCTTGATTTATCGAAAGCCTCTAAAAGCAGTCCAAAATCTTCTTCCTCAAGATAATCATCTACGCCGCCTTGAACTTTTTTGTTCACCTCGCTCATTATGGTCCTTTAAAATAATTTTTAGAAATTGATTGATTTTACCTTATTTTTCTTTAATTAGTGTTAAGTTTTTTTATTTTTATTAATTTTTTTTAAATTTTTGACTTTTTTATTCTATATTGAAAACATTTTTTAATTAATTTTAAAATTTTCTATTTTGGCGATAACTTTTTGTATGATCCAATCAGGAGTACTAGCGCCTGCGCTAATACCACAATGTTTTTTATCTAAAAACCATTCTTTTTTTAACTCTTCTTCGGTTTCAATTAGATAACTATCTTCACAATTGGTTTTTGCAATCAAAAAAAGTTGTTTTGTATTGGCTGAGTTTTTACCCCCTACAACAACCATAACATCACTTTTAAGCGAGAGTTCTTTAATAGCATCTTGATTTTTAAAGGTTGCATCACATATAGTATTAAAAACTCTTACTTCTTTGGTTTTAAGTATTAAAAAATTTACTATCTCCATAAAATGTTCAGGCTTCTTAGTTGTTTGGCTTACTACAGCTATTTTATTAGGAAGTTTTATATGTTGAAGCTCTTTTTTATCCAAAACTACATAAGCTTTTGTGCTTACATAACTTTTTACTCCTTTAACTTCGGGATGATTTTCATCTCCAAAAATAACAACTTCATAACCCTCCTTGCTCATTTGCTCGCAAATTTGTTGTGGCTTTGTAACAAAAGGACAAGTGGCATCAAAAATTTCTATATCTTTTTTTCTCAATTCTTCTAAATCTTGCTTTGTAATACCATGAGTTCTTATAATAGCCTTTTTTTCATTGCTTAAAGCTTTTATATTTTCCAAAGTTTTGACATTAAAATTTTTTTGTAAACGAGAAATTTCTTCGTTATTATGAATAAGAGGACCTATAGTTGCGGCATCTTTTATTTGTTCTGCTTTTTTAATAGCTCTTTTAACACCAAAACAAAAACCATAGTTTTTTGCTAATTCAATAATCAATCCTAGCTCCTAAATTTGATAAAATCTCTATAAAATTTGGAAAAGAAGTTTTTATACAATCACTATCATCAATCTCAACTCCACAAAGCAAACCTAAAATAGCAAAACTCATAGCAATACGGTGATCTCCATAGCTTTTAATTTTTGAAGATTTTAGTTCGCATCCACCTTCTATTTCAAAACCATCATCAAGTTCTCTAGCTTCAACACCACAAAGCTTTAGATTTTCAACCATCGCAGTAATTCTATCGCTTTCTTTAACGCGTAATTCTTTAGCATTTATTAAACTAGATTTACCCTTAGCCAAAGCAAAAGCTATAGCCAAAGCAGGCGCTTCATCTATCAACCAAGCGATATTATCTTTAACTTCTATGCCATTAAGCTTGCTAGACTCCACCCTGATCTCACCAATAGTTTCAAAATCATTTTGAGTTATTGTCATTTCAAGTTTGGCGCCCATTTTTTGCAAAATTTTATACGCCTCTATACGAGTAGGATTAAGTAAAATATTTTTTAAAATAATTTGAGATTTAGGCAAAATAATAGCTGCTAAAACAAAATAAAAAGCCGAAGAAGGATCATTAGGAATGATTATATTTTGAGCTTTTAAAGGTTTTTTTAAAGGACTTATTTCAAGACTTAAGCCATCATTACTAACCCTTATTGGAGCTTTCATAGCCTTTAGCATGTTTTCACTATGATTTCGACTAAGAGAAATTTCACTAAAAGTGCATATATTATCAGCTCTAAAAGCAGATAAAATCATAGCTGTTTTAACTTGAGCTGAAGAAATTTCGCTTTTATAGTTAAAAGCTTTTAATTTTTGACCTTCTATACAAAGTGGAGCTAAATTTGCCTCATTTCTTCCATAAATTCTAGCGCCTATTTGAGTAAGTGGTTTGCTTATCCTTCTCATAGGACGATTGTTTAAATACTTATCTCCACTCAAAATAAAAAAACCAGAAATTCCTGCTAAAAATCCTATCATCAAACGCATAGCGGTTCCTGAATTTCCACAGTCTAAAATACAATTTGGAGATAAAATTTCTTTAGGGGGTATAATTTTGACGCAAGAATCTTTTTGTTCAATTTTAGCTCCAAGATTTTTTATAATTTCAAGAGTGTTTAAAGTATCTTGAGCTAAGAGATAATTTTGAGCCTTATTTTCTTCTTGTGTTAAAAGCGAAAATATAGCAAAACGATGAGATATGCTTTTATCTGCTGCTATATTTTCAAGTATAGCATTTATAGAGGTTTGCAATTTGTAAATTTTCATCTTAAATCAAGACCTAAATTTTTAAGAGTATTTAAAATTTTACCCATGCATTCATTTACTTGATTATCTTCTAGAGTTTTATTTATATCTCTAAAAGAAAAACTCATAGTAATGCTATAAAATTCTTTAAGGTTTTCATCACTATAAATATCAACTAAACGAAAATTTTCAAGTATTTCTAAATTCAATTCTTCGATACAATTTTTAATCTGATTGTATTCAAAACCTTTAGGTATTAACACGCTAAGATCTCTAGTGATAGCTGGGAATTTGGAGTAAGGCTTAGCTATTTTAAAATCTTGCTTAATTAAATCTAAATCAAGTTCGCAAATATATGTTTTTGGCAAATCCCTCTCATTTTCTATTTTTAAATGCAAACGGCCTATAAAACCTACTTTAATATCCGATAGATAAATATCTGCTTGTTCATAAGGGCTTAAAATATTATATTTTGATGATTTTAGTTTAAAATCGCCTATAATATTTTTAATGTCTAAAAGAAAATCATAAAATTGCACCGATTCAGGTTTTGCCTTATTAGAAATTTTAGCTTCTTCTTTTAAGCCAGAATGGATAAATGCGATACGATTTAATTCTTGATTATTGACATTGAAAACAACCCCTAGTTCAAAAAGTTTAATAATTTTTTTAGAATTTTTTGCATTTAAACTTGCTGCATTCAATAAATGATTTAAAAGGGTTGTTCTTAAAGTATTAAGTTCTGCTGTAATTGGATTGATTAGTTTTAATTTAACAGAATCAAAACCCAATTTTTTAAGTTCTTTTTCATTGTCTAAAACATAATGTAAGCTTTCAAAATAACCACTAGCTACTGCTCTTTTCCTTAAATTCAAAAACTCAATATAATTTTTATATGCAGAATTTAAACGATTTTTTTCTATAAATTCTAAACCCTTAGAAGCAATATTATCAATACCTATAATTCTTACAACTTCCTCGCAAATATCTGATAAATTTTTAATATCAGGACGATGTAAAGGTACTTTAACATTTATAAGCCCTTCACCTGAAAGTATGAGCTCAAAACCTAATTTCTTCAATATTTTTAATACTTCATCTTTATCAACATTTTGCCCTATTATATCGCCAATACTTTCAATACTTATTGGTATGATTGGTAATTCTTTATTGGTTAAAATTTGTTGAGAAGAACTATAAATAACAAGATTTGGAATCTGCTCAAAAATACTAAGCAAAAAATCCATTCCTAAATTTAATTTAGGTTCACTTCCCCTAAAACTTCTATAAAGCATTTTTTCATCTTGATCTTTATGATATATTTTAGCATCTGCAATTACCAATGGATCGGTATAATTAGCCTCAATAATAATTATTTTAGAATCATCTTTACATCTACTTTCATTATTTTGGAAAATTCCGCTAAAGCTTAAAAGTTTATCTTTGTAAGATACTTTTGTTTCTCCATGCATTTGCTTGCTTAAATTGATGGTAAATTCTTCATCTTTTTCAGAAAAACCACTTAAATCATAAGCATTAAAAAGAACACCAGTTGAATGCGTTGCATAATTTAATAAATTTTCTATGGAATTTTTTCCCAAACCTTCAATTTGAGCAAGTCTTAAACTAAGCAATAAATTTGTTTGAATTTCTTCTTTTAGCTCTATAGCTCGATAATTATAAAGTCCGTTAAGTTCTTTCTCAGCTGCTAAGCGCAAAATTCTACCGATACCCAAAACATTTTCACTTTCTTTGAATGGTTTTGGTTCTTTTAAATTTAAATTTAAAGCTGTAGCTAAATCACGAGCAATACCATAAATACTTAAACAATCACCCCTATTAGGAGTAAGCTCTACTTCTATTAGCTCATCATTAAAAATTTCATAAGTATTTAAAGCTCTCCCAAGTTCTAATTTCCCTATACTCTCATCTAAAAGCATAATTCCTTCATTGATTTTTTCAAAACCCAATTCTAAACTAGAACAAAGCATACCACAAGAATCCACTCCTCGTAATTTTGCTTCTTTTATTTCCATACCGTTTGGCATGATAGCACCTTTAGTTGCAACAGCTACAAATTGTCCTACATCAACATTCGCAGCACCGCAGACAATTTGCAAGGTTTCACTTCCGATATCAACTTGACAAATGCTTAATTTATCTGAATTTTCATGTTTAATTTTTTCCTTAACATAGCCTACAACAACTTTATCTGGAGCCTTTAAAACGCCAACCCTATCAACTTCTATACCTATAGAATTTAAAGTTTTAGCTATTTTATCTGAACTTATTTCTTCAAGTTCTAACCAATCATTCAACCAACTTTTAGTAATTATCATCTAAACTGCTCCAATAATCTTAAATCACCTTCAAATAAAGATCTTAAATCTGGAATTTGATGCAAAAGCATTGCAAAACGCTCTACTCCTAATCCAAAAGCATAGCCACTTACATTTTCATAACCAACAAAATTATAAACATTAGGATCAACTATTCCACATCCTAAAACTTCGAGCCAACCTGTATGTTTGCAAACTCTACAACCCTTTCCTTTGCAAAATACACAAGAAATATCAACTTCAGCAGAAGGTTCTGTAAATGGGAAAAAACTTGGACGAAAACGAACTTTCACATCTCCAAACATATAACGCAAAAAATCTTCCAATACACTTTTTAAATTTGCAAAGCTAACCTTTTGCCCTTCTTCCACTACAAGGCCTTCAACTTGATGAAACATAGGAGTATGCGTAATATCAAAATCTCTTCTAAATACAGCACCAGGGGCTATCATCCTAATAGGAGGTTTTTGTGCAAGCATTGTCCGTATTTGCACTGGCGAAGTTTGTGTTCTTAAAAGCCTTTTATCATCAAAATAAAAGGTATCTTGCATATCTCTTGCAGGGTGAGATTTAGGTAAATTCAACGCTTCAAAATTATGAAAGTCATCTTCTATTAAAGGCCCTTTTTCTATGCTAAAATTCAAAGCTATAAAATACTCTATGATTTTATCCATGGTGCTCATAACAGGATGCAAGGCACCTGTTGTAATACTTTCATCAAAATAGTTAAAATTTAAAGCATCTTGTTTCATTCTTTCTTCTAAAGCAAGATTTTCCAAATCTTTAAATTTAGCTAAATAAGCCTCATTAAATATTTCTTTTTGTGCATTTAGTTTAGCAGCAAATTCTTTTTTCGCCTCATCTTCTAACTCTTTAAGCTTTGTAAAGCCTTCTGTTAAAATACCTTTTTTTCCAAGAACGGAAATCCTAATGGCTTCCAAATCATTTAAATTCTCACATTTTTGAATCTGTTCTATAAAATTTTGCAATTTTCTTACCTTAAAATAAAATATTTCAAGTTCTAATTCTATTAAAAACTATTTTAAATTCAGCATAAAAACCAAACTTTAAAGATATAATTGTATCAAACCAACAATAAAAAAGGATAAATAATGCAAGAAAAAACAATTTTTGAACTCATAGTTGAAGGTAAACTTCCATGCAATAAAGTGCTTGAAAGTGACGATTTTCTAGCATTTCATGATATTGCACCCAAAGCACCCATACATATACTTATAATCCCTAAAAAACATTTTAAAGACTTTCAAGAATTTGATCCTGAACTTATGGCCAAAATGACAAGTTTTATACAAGAACTAGCTGTTCTTTTAGGCGTAGATAAAAGTGGATATCGCTTGGTAACAAACTGTGGAAAAAATAGCGGACAAGAAGTTTTTCATTTGCATTTTCATATGCTTGGAGGTTTTGAACTGCCTAAGGAAAAAACAAAAAAAGAAAATCCTCAAGCTTTATTTTAATTTAAATGGTAGAAAAACTACCATTTAAATTATTTTGTCAGAGGTAGCAACATTCCCTCGTATAATTTTTGATAAATTTCATCACCGCATAACTTTTTAGCTAGTTCTAAACCAAAAAGAATTGCCGTAGCTGGACCTGCTGAAGTTATAACATTTTTATTTACAACTACAGCCTTATTAACACGATTTCCATTAAGTCCAACTTCACAACTAGGATAGCAAGCAAACTCGCCCTCTAAAACACCTGCTTCATTTAAGACTATAGGAGAAGCACAGATTGCGGCAACAATTTTATTGTTGCTATGAAGTTGTTTAATGATATTTAAAATAATATTTGAATTCTTAAGATTCATCATACCTTCAAAGCCACCCGCCAAAGCAATGGCATCTAAATTTTCTATATCAACATCCTCTATAGAACAATCTGCTTTTATACTAATGCCATTAGCACCCTTTACTAATAACTCACTATTTAGCGAAGCTATAACAACTTCCAAATCCGGATTTAATTCTCTTGCTCGTTTTAAAACATCTGCAATTCCTATAAATTCAGCTTCTTCAAAACCTTGAGCCAATGGAATTAATACTTTTTTACTCATTTTGTTCTCCTTTTTTATATTTTTTAAATCTTTCTTCTCTTTCTTTGTTTTTTTGCATCATTTGATGATTGAATCCTATGACCAAAACAATCATTAAAAACACAAAAATAACTATTAGAATGAAATCTAAAATTTCCATAAATACAACCTTATTTTTGGGAAATTCTAACACATTTTTTTAAATCTTTAGAGAAAATTCAAAGATATTTCTATAAAATCTTTTTTTAAATAATTTCTCTGAAAAGGTTTACAAATTGAATCAGAAAAATATAAGAATTTTTGTTTTTTTTGTTATTATTATTTTATGGGGCTATTTTTCTTTCCCGATAGAAATATTAAAAATTCAAGATCCTAGTGGAGTTGTAAGCTATGGCTATACAGAAAATGCAAAAGCTTATTTAAAAAGTTATCTTATTACGCTTTTATTAACTGCTTGTGCTGTTATTATCGGAGTGATTATTGGTTTTAGCTTAGCTATTTTACGCTTCTCTAAATTTAAAACACTTAATTTTATTATAGATGAATATATAGACATTATACGAGGAACACCAGTAATTTTACAATTGATGATTTTTGCTTTTGTAATTTTTACTTTTATAGATAACCTTTATGCAGCCATTCTTGCACTAGGACTTAATAGCTCGGCTTATATAGCAGAAATTGTAAGAAGTGGCATTAATAGTGTGGATAAAGGACAAATGGAAGCTGCAAGAGCAATGGGACTTGATTACAAAACTTCAATGAAAGAAATTATTCTTCCTCAGGCTACTAAAAACATTCTACCTGCATTAGCTAATGAATTTATTTCTTTATTTAAGGAAACTTCTGTTGTAGGATTTATTAGTGTTGTTGATATTACCATGCAAAGTCAAAGCTTGCAAGCCGTACTTTACAATCCAAAACCTATTATTTTCACTGGACTTGTTTATTACGTAAGTGTAAAAATTTTTAGTTATTTTGCAAAAAAACTTGAACTTAGGATGAATAAAAATGATTGAAGTTAAAAATTTACAAAAAAAATATGGAGAATTAGAAGTTTTAAAAAATATTAACACTACAATCTCAAAAGGCGATGTAATAGCTATCATAGGTCCAAGTGGAGGAGGAAAAAGTACATTTTTACGCTGCATCAATCGCTTAGAAGTAGCTGATAGTGGGGAAATTTTAATCAATAAGCAAAACATACTTGATAAAGAAATTGATATTAATAAGATCAGGCAAAAAGTTAGCATGGTATTTCAGCATTTTAATCTTTTTGCTAATAAAAATGTTATGGAAAATTTATGTTTAACGCCCATTAAAACAGGAATTTTAAGTCAAGAAGAAGCCATAAAAAAAGCAAAAATACTTCTTGCTAAGGTGGGTTTAGCAGACAAAGAAAATATAATGCCCCATAAGCTCTCTGGTGGACAAAAACAACGCATAGCTATTGCTAGAAGCTTGATGATGAATCCTGATGTTATTTTATTTGATGAGCCTACTTCAGCTCTAGATCCTGAAATGATAGGCGAGGTTCTAAGCATTATGAAAGATGTTGCAAAAGAAGGTTTAACTATGCTTGTGGTAACCCATGAAATGGGTTTTGCTAGAAATGTTGCCAATCGTATATTTTTTATGGATAAAGGAAAAATTGCTGTTGATGCAAGCCCTAAAGAAGTATTTGAAAATCCTAGCAATGAAAGATTGAGAGAATTTTTAAACAAGGTTTTAAATCATTCATAAGCCATTAAGGCTTATGAATTTTAATCCCAACATTCAGCGTTTTTAATTCCAAGTTTACTAGCGTTAAATTTAGGATCTATACCAGATTTTTGTTGCGTATTAAAATCTTTTAAAACTTTATTTACTATACCACCTAAAAGCAATAAAGATATAATATTTGTCGTTGCCATGAAAGCCATAGTCAAATCAGCCAAATTCCAAGCAAGTTTTAAATTCATTTGCGAGCCTATAAAAATCATAGCTACAGCTGTAATTCTAAACAAATTCATTACAAATTTGGAATTTGTTAAATATTTAACATTAGCTTGAGCATAATAATAATTTCCTATTAAAGAAGTTATTGCAAAAAGAACAATAGCTATAGTAATAAAATGGATTCCAAAGCTACCATAATACTCACGCATAGCTTCTTGAACTAAAGGCATTCCACCATCGATTTTACTTTCTCCAAGTCCTAAATATGCCATAGAAAAAAGAACTAAAAATCCAGAACTTGTACAAACAACAACATCAATTAAAACTGAAAAGGCTTGTATAACACCTTGTTTAGCTGGATGACTTGTCAAAGCTGCTGCAGCTGCATTAGGTGCCGAGCCCATACCTGCTTCATTTGAAAAAAGTCCTCTTTTAATCCCTATAACTAAAGCAGAACCAGCAAAACCACCAAAAATCGCTTTAAAATCAAAAGCACTTTGTAAAATCATATGAACCACAGAAGGAATTTTATCAAAATTCATTAAAACAGCAATCACGGCAAGTAAAACATAAGCTAAAGCCATAAAAGGAACAATTAAAGAACTAATTTTACCTATTTTAGTATGGTGAGAAAAAAACATCCATGCACCAAAAATAGTTAAAACAATACCAATAATCATTGGCCAAGAACTTGATGCAAAATCTACAGCAGCATTTGGATTAAACATATCATAATAAACTTTAAAAGACGAAGTCATTGTTTGACTTTGAAGTCCGTTAAATCCATAAGCATAAGTAATAATAAGAATAAAAGCAAAAAAAGCTCCAAAAAAATGTGAGCCTAAGGCTTTTTTTATATAATAAGCTGGACCACCTTTAAACCCGCCTGTATCATCTTTTGATTTGTAAACTTGAGCTAAGGTACTTTCAGCAAATGCTGAGGCACCACCAAAAAATGCCATAACCCACATCCAAAATAAAGCACCAGCTCCACCTGTAGCCAATGCCAAAGAAATTCCAGCGATATTTCCTATACCAACTCTAGAAGCAGTTGAGATCATCAATGCTTGAAAAGGTGAAATATGTTCTTTAGTGTGTCCTTCGTTTTTTTCTGTAAGAATTTTAAATACAGAACTCAACATACGAAACTGAACAAAGCGAGTTAAAAAACTATAATAAAGCCCACAAACAATAAGTAAAACTACCATAATAATGTCTGTATTTGGGACAATCTTATTAGCTATAATATCAGACGCTTTATTGGCAAAATCTAGTATAATATCTAAATTCATCCAAACTCCTCAAAAAATAATCTAAATTTTACTTTAACATAATTTTTATAAAAAGGACTTTATGATTTTATTTGTTTTAAGTTATTGTGTAAATTTGAAACTTTTAAGAAACAAAATTGCTAAAATTTTGTCTTAAAGCTTCATAAGAGATTATACCAACGCTTGTAGCTAAATTTAAACTTCTTCCATAAGATTTCATAGGTATAGTTATAGCATTTTCCCAATTTAATTGCATTAATTCCATAGGTAAGCCATAACTCTCACTTCCAAAGAATAAGAAATCATTTTTTTGAAATTCTGCATCAAAATAAGCTTTTTGACTCTTAGTTGTTGCGAAAAAAAAGCGATTTTTATAAATCATATTTTCATTTAAAAATTCTTCAAGATTCTCCCAAATAATAGGCTCTAATTTATCCCAGTAATCAAGTCCTGCTCTTCTAACAGCCTTTTGAGAAATATCAAAAACAGTTGGTTTAACAATATGAAGTTTAAAACCAGCATTAAAACACATTCTACCTATACTACCTGTATTTTGCGGTATTCTAGGGTGAACTAAAACTATATTAAACATGTTTATACTAGAACTCTTTGAATGTTAGGGTTTAATTTTACTAAAATTTCATAGTTAATAGTATGAAAAAAATCAGCCCAAATATCAGCATCTTTAAACACGCAAATTTCCTCACCAGAATTTTCACAAGAAAAACTATCCATTGACATCTTTCCAAGTATTACTTTTCCATTTCCAAGCACTAACTCCCCTTTTCCATTGTAACGGAAAAGACCATCAGCATAACCCAAATCATAAGTTGCTACTTCCATATCCTTTGCAGCAGTAAAAATGCCTCCATATCCTATACTCTGTCCTTTTTGTAAAATCCTTTGACTTAATCTATGAGCATACAAACTTAAAACTCTTTTTAAATTTGATTCCCCATATCCAAATTGAACAAGCCCAACTCTACAATATTCATCTTCAGGAATTTTCCCTCTAAATAATGCTGCAGAATTATGCGAATGAAATAATAAATTTGAAAAATATTTTTTTACTATCTTTTTAGCTTTTTGAAAATTTTCTTTTTGAACAAAAAAACTTCCATCCATTTCATCTGCACTAGCAAAATGTGTAAACATTCCAGTAAGTTTTAAATCACTACTTCGAATAAGATTTATAGCATGCTCTAAATTTTCTACACAAATTCCGTTGCGATGCATGCCTGTATCTATTTTTAGATGTATTTTTATATCTTGCTTGTATTTTTTTACTTGGGAAATATCATTTAAAGCATAAATAAATCGAGAATTTTCATTACCATGAGGACGATGTGATAGTATTAATATATTCTCAAAAAATTCTTCGATTTCTTGAGCTTCTTCTTCACTCTTAACAGCAACAAAAGAAACTCCTAAATTTTTGGCTAATGGAGCTAAAAGCTTAGCTCCATGTCCATATGCATTATCTTTAAAAACGCAAATTAATCTTTGAAAACTCCCTATTTTTTTAGCAATATGTCTTAAATTATATTCATAAGCTTTTTGATCAATTTTTATTAAAGACATTTATTGCTCTGCTAAAATTTTCATTTTACCTTTACTATCTATCTTAACGTATAAAATTTTATCGCCTCTAAACTGATAGTTTTTAGTGTAATAATCCTCATAAAATGAAATTCTATACATAGTTTCATTTTCTAAATTCGGATAAGGGCTGATATTAATATCTGAAAATTTAATCTTTTTATCTTCTTTACGAGAAAAAATAGATTTTTTCATGGAAGCAAACTGTTCAAATTTCATTTTATCAAAACGTTTAAATTCTTGCTCATCATAAAAACTTAAATAGGTATTAGTATCACTATTTGTCCAAGCTAGTTTCCATGTAAAAAGATCAGCCAATAAACTAGCTATTTGATCCTTTTTAGCTCTAATTTTTTCTTTTTCTTCTGTCATAACAAAAACTTTTTTGTCTTGCACAACTTGTGCAAATTTCTCCAAATTGTTATTAAATAAAGCAATACACCCTCTTGTTTTAAATTCATCAAGTCTAGAACCATCTAAAGGATAGCCATGGATCCAAATACCACCACCTGTTTTTCCTTGTACTTTATCAAGTAAATTTGGATAAGTTGTAGCAAAAGCAAAGGGACCATAATAAGGATCACCTGGATTAAACTTACGACCTAGCTCATAAAAACCTACTGGCGTTTTCAAATCTCCTTCTATTTTTTTATCGCCCATTAATCCAGTTATTATTTCTTTTTGTTCAAAATCTTTTCTTATTTTTCCATCCTCGTAAGAATAAACACGGAGAATTTTATCTGTTTTATTTGCAAGCACGATAGCAACATTATCATCATAATATCCGAGTGAAATATTTTTATCTCCTATTTCACTTAACCAAAAATCCTTTTGAGTTAATTCTTTTTCAATCGCTACGCCAACAGCATCTAACCCTTGATTAAGATAAATTTTAACAAGATCTGAGGCATGCAACATCAATGAAGAAAGTGTAATTAATAAAGTAAGTCGTTTTAACAATGTTTTTCCTTAGGTATTTCAAAATTTTTTAAGTCAAAAATGTTTGTGATTATAATATTTTTTTTCTTAAAAAATATTAATTATATTAATAATGCGACCTTATTTATGATATAATTTTTATAAATCATAAAGGCTTGTTTTAAAAGGTTGTCTATAGTGGTAAGAAATTTTTATAGAAATATCTTTTTAGGCATTTTGTTTTTAGCTTTTTATGCATTATATGATAAAAAGAAAGTATATTTAGCTTAAATACATGCCAAGATCTAGCTTGTGACTTAAATTTACAAGATTGTGTTTTTTCTTTTAATAAAAAAATATTGAAGTTTCAGCCTACCCAAAACCTATAAAAATTTTCAATAAAACTACTATAAAAATTAAAAATTCTCCTCATTATTCTAATTTAAAGATTAAAATTTATAGTTTAAATTCCTAATATAGGCGATATCATTCCTAAAAAATTTATATAGTTAATGGTGATATTCTTATAAATTTTATAGTATAGAAGTATTACCAATGATTCTAGATTTAGGGTTGAATTTTTATCCAGCTGGTTTTTTCTTTGATTGTGATGTTACTATGCAAAAAATTTTCAAACAGGTAATACACATTGAAAGATTTTAAAAAATTTATATTCAAATAAAAATATTTTTTGATATAATGAACAAATATTTAATATTATAAAAATAAGGATGCAAATATGAAAAAAATTCTTCTCTTAGGCGCTCTTTTTGCTGTAAATCTTTGGGCTGTTAATGATATAGAGGTAAAAAATGCTTTTGTAAAACAAACTCCACCTCATGCGAAAAATAGTGCTATTTTTCTTACCATTTTTAATAATACTGATAAAGATATTGCTTTAATAGGCGTCAAAAGCGATATCAGTGAAGCAAGTGAACTGCATACACATATACACAAAGATGGAAAAATGATGATGCAAAAAATTCCTGAAATTATTATAAAAGCTCATTCAAGCACAGAGCTTAAATCAGGAGGTTACCATATAATGCTTTTAAAACTAAAAAAACCTATTATTAAAGATATGAAGGTAAATTTAGATTTAAAATTTAATAATCACAAAACCATAGAGTTAAAAAATATTGATTCTAAAGAATTCTAATTAATGAGAAAAATTATTTTTATCCTAGCTTTTGCTTTTGTTATTGCTACTTTATATATTATTTTTGATTTTTATATAATAAAAGATTCTCAAAAAATAACAAAAGCTGATTTTTCCACCCCATTGACTTGCGATCTTAATGTTAAAGACTGCACATATAGTTTTAATAATAAAGAAGTCTTAATTTCCCTAAATCCTAAACCCTTACAATCTTTAGATGTTACAAATCTAAAGATTGTAAATCTAGGAAATTATAACAACTTAGGAATTAAAATTTATGGATTAAATATGTATATGGGTGAAATTAAGCCTAAAATACATCGATTAAATTCAACAGACTATGAAAGCAAAATAGTTCTTGCTACTTGTGTTTTAGATACTATGCGTTTTAGGGTAGAATTTATGGATAATAATAAACCCATAGGGTTTTATTTTGATTTTGAGCTAAAAAAATGAAAAAAAATATTATTTTATTTATAGTTATAGTTGCCATTATTTTAGGTGTAATATTTTTTATTAAAAATCATCAAAATTCTTATGATTTTATCTTGAAATCAGATTTAAAAGAGGAAGCCACCCTAAAAGATTTTAAAGGAGATAAGCTTATTATCTATTTTGGATACACTTATTGCCCTGATGTTTGTCCGGCAACTCTTAGTTTAGTAGGCAAAGCCTTAAAGCAAATCAATAATCCTAAGGCTCACCTTCTTTTTATTTCTTTAGATCTAAATAGAGATAATAACTTAAGTAATACAAACGAATGGTTACGATACTTTTACCCAAAAGCAGATGCTTTAATTGCAAAAGATGAAAAAACTCTTCAAAAAATAACAAAACAATATAATATTCAATATCAAAAAATAGATCTAAATGATTCTTTTATGGGTTATTCTATAGCACATAGCAATATGCTTTATCTTATTGATGAAAAAGGTCATTTTTATAAAGAAATTAGCGATTTAAATCCACAAGAAATTTTAAGAGAACTTAGAATTTTTCTAAATTCTCAATAATCATACTTAAGCAAAAAGATCAGTTGAGAGGTATCTTTCAGCCGTATCGTTTAGCATAGTTAAAATTCTTTTATCTGGAAATTTCTTTGCTAGCATACTTGCGGCAAATACATTTGCTCCACTTGATATACCTACCATTAAACCACTTTTGGCAAGTTCTTTGGCTGTATTTATAGCATCTTCATTACTTACCGTGATCACTTCATCTATAACTTCTTTATTTAAAATAGCAGGTATAAAATTCGCCCCTATTCCTTGTATTTTATGGCTTCCCGCTTCACCTTTGCTAAGCAATGGAGAATTTAGAGGCTCGACTCCAACAATATGCACTTTTTCTAATTTTTCTTTTAGTATTTCCCCAACTCCACTAATAGTACCGCCAGTTCCAAAACCAGCTACAAAAATATCAAGTTTATTATCCAAATCTCTTAAAATTTCTAAAGCCGTATTCTTACGATGCGCATTTTTATTTGAAATATTTTCAAATTGAGAAATCATAAAAGAATTTGGAGTATTTAACAATATTTCATTTGCTTTATCAACCGCTCCTTTCATTCCTAAATTTGCAGGAGTTAATTCTAACCTAGCGCCAAAGAGTGTTATCATTTTTCTTCTTTCTAAACTCATAGATTCAGGCATTACAGCAATAAATTTAAGTCCCAAATCTGCACAAATCATAGCCAAAGAAATTCCAGTATTCCCACTAGTTGCTTCAACTATTGTAGTATCTTGATTAATTTTTTTACTATCTAAAGCATCTTTAATTATTTCAAAAGCTGCTCTATCTTTTATAGAATGACTAGGATTTAAAAATTCGCATTTAGCAAAAACATTGATACCAAATTTTTTCAAATGTATAATGGGAGTATTTCCTATAAGCTCACTTACTTTTTCATGTACTTTCATAATTTTAATATCCTTTTTTATTTAATAATGATAGTTTTATAAAAGTTTAAAAAAATAAAGTAAAT
This sequence comes from Campylobacter sp. BCW_6889, assembly GCF_001762535.1. Taxonomy (NCBI): domain Bacteria; kingdom Pseudomonadati; phylum Campylobacterota; class Epsilonproteobacteria; order Campylobacterales; family Campylobacteraceae; genus Campylobacter; species Campylobacter sp. BCW_6889. Next base: position 84,160 of record NZ_MJWZ01000030.1, read on the forward strand.
AAAAGATGCAAAATATCCGAATCAATCAAGAAAGAAGGCTAGAATTTATCTAGCCGAAGTTTTATTTTTTCTTTTTGTTGCTTGCTTTTGCAACAGCTTCTTTAAGGTTTTTACCTACCTTAAATTTTGCAACTCTTGTAGCAGGAACTTTAATTGTTTTTCCTGTGCTTGGTACTCTAGCTTCTCTAGCAGCTCTTTCTTGAGTTGAAAAAGTACCAAAACCAATAAAACTGATGCTATCACCTTTAGCTAAAACATCAGTAATAGTAGAAATAACTGCATCAGTAGCAGTAGTAGCGTCTTTTTTTGTTAGCCCAGCTGTTTGAGCAACTAATGAAATGAAATCTGCTTTAGTCATAAAAGCTCCTTTGTTTTAATTGAAACGCCTAATTTTAGCATATTTAAAAAACAATATCAAGTAAAAAACAGCTTTTTTTAAGTTTTTTTCAAAAAACTTTATTATTTTTTCTTATATCTTTCAAATTCTCCGCTATTATCAATTTCATTACCAATTTTCTCGTATAAATCATAATAAAATTTAACAAATTCTTTACACTTAGGCATAATAGGAAGAAAAATATCATCTTCAATTTCACAAAATCTACTTAAAAACTCTTTTGCATCAAGTCTTAAAGCATAGTGTTTTGCCAATTCATGATAATTTTTTAAAGTTAGTTCTTTAAATTTTTCATAATGCCCTAAATCAAAATTTATCTTCAAATTATTATTTTCAAAAATCAATACTTCACTTTCAAAAAGCAAACTAAGATGAATAAGTCCTTCTGTATAATAAGGTCTAACTTCATCAACCCTTTGCCAAGAAATAAGTCCAATAGCCCTTTTTATAAGTTCATGAAAAACAGGCATTATCAAGTCATCTTGTTCGTGATAAAAGAAATTTATAAGTCCACCTGTAGTAGCTTTATATTCTTCTATATTTTTAAAAAAACCACTCTGATTCATTGTTTTTTCAGTATCATTAGCAATAAAAAATATATGACCAAATTCATGGCCTATAGTTGATACTTCATAAACCCTTTTCCAAATTTTTTCCTGATAAAATAAAATATTTCTTCCAAAATCCAAAAATTCTTTATCAAAAATCTCGCTAGAAATTTTCATAAAAGGCTTTGTTTTAGCATTTTCATATACAAAATTTATAAAGGCAAATATTTTTTTGCCCGCCTTAGAACTTACAAACTCATCATTTGGAACGACTTGAGCTGAGAATAAACCTTTAAGTTCAGCACCATAAAATATCATCGGAGTGCAAATATAAAGTTGAGTTTTTTCTATATTAGATAAAACTTCTTTTTCTAATTCACAATCTTCAAGTCCTATATTTTTATAAACATGTTCAAAACTTTCCTTAATTTCACTACCAAATTTCAAAACATCAAAATCATTCTCATCTTCTATTCTTATATCCCATTCTAATGCCACCGCATGAGTATAATTATCTTCATAATATTCTAAAGGATGTCCCACTTGTAAAGGTGATTTTACTTTCATCCAAGCAAATTCAGCTTCTTGCCAAGCTTTTATAACCCTATCTTCATCTTTTTCGCAAAACGCCAATTTTAATTTTTCAAAATATTCTATATAAGCTTTTTCCTCTTCGTTGCTAGCAAATATTTTTAGTTGATCAATCATATTTTCAAAAGCAAATTCTAATTTTAAAATTTCATTCTCGAAAAATCTCGCATAAGGAACAAATTTCCATAAATTTCCTATTCTAACTAAAACACCATAGCTTCGCTCACAAATTTCTCCTTCTGAAGTTTTTTGATATAAACGATTTTTACGCAAAAATTCCATTGCATCATCTAAATTTGGAAATTGAGTAGATAAAATTTTATTATTTTTTTCTATAATTTCTTTAGTCCAAGAAATTTCAAAAATATTCATAATTAAACCTATATTATGCACTCCTTGTATTAAGGACTGATAAAAATTATTTAAAAGCTTTTTCTCTTTTATTTCATTAATTAAATTTTGATGTTCTTTTTCATAAAACTTTCTAATCTCTTCATAGAACTTATGTTTTAACTCTATAATCTTATCTTCCTTAAAGTTGTTTTTTTTCCACTCTTGAACTAAATTTTCTTCCTTTAAATCAACCAAACGCCTAAGTATGGCTAGCATAGTTGTTTTATCTTGTTTTAATTCGCTTAAAGAAATCAAAGATCTAAAATACTCACCCACATCTTCTTTGTCTAAAAACTCATATAACGCATTATTTCTTTCTTTGTATTTTCTAACCAATTTAGCTATTTCTTTAAAATTATTCATACTTTTATTCTCCTTTTTAACTTTTTTAATTATAATTCATTTTTTAAAATAAGGAGTAAAAATGAGAGATATGGGAGAACCAAAATTAAAAATTGTAGCCATGCCAAGCGATACAAATCCAGCAGGAAATATTTTTGGCGGATGGATACTTTCACAAATCGATTTAGCAGGAGCTATCGCAGCAAGAGAACTTTCTCCTGAACGCGTTGTAACCATCTCTATGGATAAAGTAGTTTTTAAAGAACCTGTTTTTATAGGTGATATAATTTCTTGTTACTCTAAAGTTGTAAATGTGGGCAACACTTCAATCAGCGTTGAAGTAGAAGTCACAGCTCAAAGAGTGGATTCTCAAGGTTGTACTTCTTGCATTAATGTAACTTCGGCTTTAGTAACTTACGTAAGTGTTACAAGAGATGGAAAGAAAAAGCCTATTACTGAAGAACTTAAAAGAATTCATGGCTTTTTAAATGCTTAAAGCTTATTTTGTATGATAAAACTTTATCCTTTAAGCTTATCAGCATTTATTTAAACCGCCACTATTATATTTTTTATCTAGACATTCTTTGAAAAATTCCCCTCTGGTTTTTGGAATTTTTCCTGGATGTTTTTGTTTCATGTGTTCTAAATACTTATCATAACTAGAAAGTCCCACCAAGGGATGAAAAAACCTTTCGGCTTTTTCATAATAATACTTAAATTTTTTGAAATTCATCAATCTTAATATACTTAGTTTCTTTAAGAGGAATTTTAATTTTACCTAAGCAAATTCCTATACAAGAAATTATAACAAGCAAGGTAGCTATCATAAAGAACACACAAAGAATTGCATTAAGTAAATTTCCAACTTTACTTTGAGTGGCTATTGAAATTTCTTTTTTAATTGTAGAAATTTCTTTTTCATCTTTAGTGTTATTTAATTTAAATTCTAAATCTTTAATTTTTTGACTTTGTATGCTAACGGCGGCTACATGACTTACCGCATTTGCTACTTTATTGCCTTCTTCATAAGGCATAATTTTTTGAATTCCTCCATACAGAGTTGCCACTAAGACAAATACCGCAGGTACTAAAGTAACCCAAGTATATCTTGCCTTGCCCATTTTTACAAGTATAGTTGTAGCAAGAAGCAAAGCCATACCCGCAAGCATTTGATTACTCACGCCAAAAAGAGGCCAAAGCGTATAAATTCCTCCCTTAGGATCAATGGCACCTTGATAAAGAAAATATCCCCAACCTGCAACACTTAAAGCCGTAGCCAAAAGTCCAGCTGGATAATTATGAATATCTCCTAAAGGTTTATAAACATTACCCAATATATCTTGCACCATAAAACGACAAGCCCTTGTCCCAGCATCCACCGCTGTTAAAATAAATAAAGCTTCAAACAATATAGCAAAATGATACCAAAAAGCCATCAAATCCACGCCGCCAAAAAGTTCATGCAAGATCAAAGCTACACCTATAGCAAAAGTTGGAGCTCCACCTGTTCTTGAAAGTATAGTATGCTCTCCTATATTTGTAGTCAAAGTAGTAATTTCTTCAGGAGTAATGCTAAATCCCCAACTTGAAATGGTTTGTGCTACACTTACAACATCTGTTCCTATCAAAGCAGAGCTTGAATTTATAGCAAAATAAAGACCTGGATGTAAAATACAAGCACAAATTAAAGCCATAATCGCCACAGCACTTTCAGCAAGCATAGAGCCATATCCAACAGCTAAGGCATGAGTTTCGTTTTCAAGCATTTTAGGAGTAGTTCCACTAGAAATCAAAGCATGAAAACCACTGATCGCACCACAAGCAATGGTAATAAATAAAAATGGAAATACTCCACCTGCAAATACTGGACCTGTTCCATCAAAATACTGAGTATTTGCTTTTGGCATTTGCAAATCAGGAGCAACCAAAACAATAGCTACAGCCATTACCACAATAACACCGATTTTCAAAAAAGTTGAAAGATAATCTCTTGGAGCAAGTAAAAACCACACAGGTAAAACAGAAGCAATAAAACCATAAGCCATCATAACAATTGCCAAAGTTGGAGCTTCTAAAGTAAATATTTTAGCCCAATAAGGATCAGCAGCTATAACGCTACCATAATGAATAGCCAAAATTAAAAGCACAAAACCTATTATAGAAGCCTCCCCTACTCTACCTGGACGGATAAAACGCATATAAATTCCCATAAATATTGCTATAGGAATAGTCATTGCGATAGTAAATAAACCCCATGGAGATTCTGCTAAAGCTTTTACAACCACCATAGCTAAAATGGCAATAATAATAAGCATAATGCCAAAAATCGCCACCATAGCAACTCCACCTGTAAATTTACCCATCTCATCCTTAATCATTTCGCCAAGACTTCTACCTTTTCTACGAGTAGATATAAAAAGAACAACAAAATCATGCACAGCACCCGCTAAAACTCCTCCTACTAAAATCCAAAGCATAGAAGGCAAATATCCCATTTGAGCAGCCAAGATAGGTCCTACTAATGGACCTGCTCCTGCAATAGCAGCAAAATGATGTCCAAATAATACAGCCTTATTTGTAGGCACAAAATCACGCCCATCATTTTCTACAAGTGCTGGTGTTGCGCGATTTTTATCAAGTTCTAAAACCTTATAAGCTACAAAATGCCCATAAAATCTATATCCTATCATATAAATACATACAGCAGCAACCACCAAATAAATCGCTGATACACTTTCGCCATTTTGTAAAGCTAAATAACTAAAACAAATAGCGCCTAAAGTTGCAACAAGCAACCATAAAATTTTAGTACTTAACTGAGTCATATTTCTCCTAAGAAAATAAAATATTTTCAAAGAATAACAGATTTATAGATTAAATTGTATAGAAAGATGTTTAGTTTTTTCACATTTTTAAAAAATATATATTTTTTGTTTCTTTAAGTAGCATAAAAATGAAAAGCTTAAAAACAATCTTTAAGCTTTTTTAATCTAAATAAAGAGAGAATTTACACTTTCGTTATGATAAACACGACGTATTACTTCAGCAAAAACAGATGTAACACTTAATACTTTAATATTTGGTAATTGCTCTTTTAAAGGTATGGTATCTGTTACTACAAGCTCATCTAAAGCTCCACTTGCTATTCTCTCATAGGCTTTTCCACTTAAAACTGCATGAGTACAGCAAGCCATAACAGATTTTGCACCTTTTTCTTTTAAAGCTTCTGCAGCTTTAACTATAGTGCCAGCAGTATCAATAATATCATCTACTAGGATAACTTCTTTATCTTTTACATCTCCAATGATGTTCATTACTTCACTTTCATTGGCTTTTTCGCGACGCTTATCAACTATAACTATATCAAGTCCTAAATGCTTTGCAACACTCCTAGCTCTTGCAACACCGCCTATATCTGGACTTCCTATAATAGCATTTTTAAAATGTTTGGCTTTAATATAATCATTAAAAACTATACTTCCATAAAGATTATCTACTGGAATATCAAAAAAACCCTGAATTTGTCCTGCATGCAAATCTATCGTAGCTACGCGATCAATCCCAGCTGCCTGAATCAAATTAGCCACAAGTTTAGCAGTAATTGGCACTCTAGGATTTGCTTTTCTATCTTGTCTCGCATAGCCAAAATATGGGATAATAGCCGTAATCGAATTTGCACTTGAGCGACGCAAAGCATCTGTAAGAATTAAAAGTTCCATTAAATTATCGTTTGTAGGAGCACAAGTACTTTGAATAATAAAAACATCCTTTCCGCGTACGCTCTCATCAATTTGAACACTAATCTCCCCATCACTAAACCGTTTTACTCCAGCATCGCTTAAAGGCAGGGAAAGATATTTAGAAACTTGTCTTGCAAATTCCACATTAGCTGAGCCTGAAAAAATTTTATAACCTCGCATAAAAAACCTTAATCAATAAAATTATGAATTAATACAAAGGATTTTAATAAAAAAAATGTTAAAAACTGCTGTAAATTTAAAAAGCTTATATAAAAATATAAGCTTTTTTAAGAAATGTAAGCTGTCTTTTTGGCATAATATCTTACCAACATAGAAAGTGAAAAACATATTATAAAATAGATTCCCGCAACAACACCTATCATCGCTAAAATTTCTTCAAAACTTGTTAGTTTTGCCAATATAGTTTTTGAGTTATAAGTAAGCTCAGCTATACCTAAACCCGCTAAATAAGCTGTATCCTTTACAGTGGTTACAATTTGAGATAATAAAGCAGGTACTATTTTTCTAAAAGTTTGTGGTAAAATAATATAAAAAAGAGTAAAAAATTTACCAAAACCTTGAGAATAAGCTGCTTCAAACTGACCTTTTGGTATAGAATTTAATCCACCTCTAATAATTTCAGCCATAACCGAACTCGTATAAAGTGAAAATCCTATAGTACCCCAAAAAGCTTGAGGAAATTGTCCAAAAAATACAGGTAGAACAAAACAAGCTGCAAGCATCCATAATAATAAAGGAGTATTTCTAAAAATATCTATATAGCAAGCTGCTAAAAATTTACTTAATCTATCCCCATAATTTTTAGTTATAGCTAAAAAAGTTCCAAAAACAATCGAAATAATACAAGTTGCTAAGGCTATTTTTAATGTCAGAAATAAACCTTGCATTAAAAATTCAATATTTTGTGCATTAAAAACATTTTCCATTAACAACCCTTTATCTCGTTAAATGTGCTTTTTTTAATTTATTTTCATAAGCCTTTGCAAAATAAGCCAAAGGATAACAAATTATAAAATATAAAACCGCTGCAAATATATAAGCTGGCGCATAATTTCCATAATCAGCTGCATAACTATCAGCAGAATGCATTAACTCAGCTCCACCTACAATAAGCAATACAGAGGTATTTTTGATTAAATTTACCATTTGATTTGTCATCGGTGGTAAAATAATTCTAATGGTTTGAGGTACTATGATATAACGCATTTGCTGAATATAAGTAAACCCTTGAGAAGCAGAAGCTTCAAACTGACCTCTTGGCACAGCCAAAATTCCACTTCTAACCACCTCGCTTACATAAGCTCCGTGATAAGCCCCAACACCCAATATACCAATAGTAAATATATCAAGTCTTATACCTAAAATAGGCAAGGCATAAAACAAAAAGAAAATTTGTATTACCAAAGGAACATTTTGAAAAAGCTCTACGTAAATTCTAGTGTAGGCTCTGATAATTTTAAATCTACTTATAGCCATAACTCCGCCTATAGTTCCAAAAATTGTAGCTATAAGCAAAGCAAGAATGCTTACTTCTAAAGTATAAATAAAACCATTAATAAAAGCATCTTTATTATCCAAAGCATCTAAAAATTTCCATACCGCAAAAGGGCTTATACTATTTTCATCATATAAACCCCAAGAAGTAAGAATTTGTCTTAAATGTTCAACAAAACCTACACTTTCATTCATATTATAAACCCCATTTTTTCGCTAAAGCATCAATTTCACTTTTATGTTCTTTTACAAAATCATCAACATATTTTGCAAAAGCTGGATCATCTTTTTTGGTTACAATACCATAACTTTGTGGTTCAAAACTATCTGGTAAAATTTCACTTTTATCATCCACATAACCTAACAATATTGATTTGTCTACAGAAAACGCATCAACTCTTTTAGCATCTAAAGCAGCTTTTATACTTGGATAATCAGGAAATTCACTAAATTTAACATCGACACCAATTTTTTTAGCAGCTTCACCTATAGCTTTTTTTGTAGTTGCAGCTTGAGCTACTCCAATATTTGCACCTTTCATATCAGCTAAAGATTTATAATTTTTTTCTTTTAAAACTAAAAGCCCTATAGCATCTTGATAATAAGGTTCTGAGAAATTATAAATTCTTTTTCTCTCTGGAGTAATAGTAAAAGTTGCTATCACTGCATCTACACTACCATTATCAAGCAAAGGGCCTCTTGTTTTAGCATTAACTGCGACTAGTTTTATTTTTTTATCATCACCTAATATACTTTTAGCTAGCAATTTGGCAACATCTACTTCAAAACCTTTAATTTCACCTGTTGCTTGATCAAGTAAAGCATAATGTGGAACATCATTTTTAACACCAACTATTAATTGTCCTTTAGATTTAATAGACTCAAGTTTACCTTCTGCTGCATTAGCATTACTGAATGCAACACAAGCACCTAGAGCAAAAACTGCCAACTTTAATAAAGATTTTCTAAAAACCATTTTTTCTCCTTTCAATTTTGGTTAATTTTTAAGAATTTTCCCTAAAAAGAGTCGCGCTCGTTCGGTTTTTGGATTTGAGAAAAATTCACTAGGAATATTTTCTTCCACAATAGCGCCATCTTCCATAAAAATAATCCTATCTGCTACTTCTTTTGCAAAACCCATTTCGTGTGTAACAACCACCATGGTAGTATTGCTTTGGTGTGAAATTTCTTTCATTACATCTAAAACCTCTTGTATGGTTTCTGGATCAAGGGCTGAAGTAGGTTCATCAAATAAAATATAGGGTTTTTTAGTACAAAGTGATCTTGCTATAGCAACGCGCTGTTGTTGTCCGCCTGAAAGGGTTGCTGGATAAACATTTGCTTTATCCACTAAACCTACGACTTTTAAATACTTAAAAGCTGTTTCTTCAGCTTCTTTTTTAGATTTTTTTTGAAGTTTCATTGGAGCTAAGGTTAAATTTTGCAAAACCGTCATATGTGGATATAAATTAAAATGCTGAAAAACCATTGCACAATATTTTCGACAAATTTCAATTTTATTTTTATGATTTAAAACAAGATTGTTAACTACGACCTCTCCTGAACTAACTTCTTCAAGCCCATTCATGCAACGGATAGTTGTACTTTTTCCACTTCCACTTGGACCTATAATAACAAGCTTCTCACCTTCTTTAACAGAAAGATTAATATTCTTTAGAACATGATGAGTTCCGTAGTATTTGTTTACATTTTTTAATTCAATCAAGTTTTTTCCTTTATTTTTAACTAAATATAAAATTAATTAAAATTATTTTATCATTAAATAAAGAAAACTACTTCAAAATGTAACTTATTTTTACTAATAAATTTCTAAAGTGTAACTTTTAGTAATTTTTAGAATTCATACTTTTTCATAGTAAACACCTCTTGGAGAGAAAATCTTTTTAAAATAAATAGTCTCTGGAATTAAATCAGCATTGCCAACATAAAGCCTTCCTTTATCATTTAAAATTCTATGAAATCTCTCCATAAGTTTTAGTTTTGATTCATGATCAAAATAAATAATCATATTTCTAGAAGCTATAATATCAAATTTTCCCAATCTTGAAAATTTTTCTTCAAAAACATTGCAAAGTTCAAATTTACAAGTACAAAGCTCATTTTTATTAATAGTATAAAATTTATCTTCGCTTTCTAAAAAAAACCTTCTTTTTTCACTCTCGCTCAATCGCTGTAAAGTTCTTCCTTGATATTTTCCAAGTTTTGCTTTTTCAATCACGCTTGAATTAATATCAATGCCTAAAACATACATATCTTTAATAAAATTCTGTGCAGCCAATAATGCCAAAGAATATACCTCTTCTCCACTTGAACAAGGGGCGCTTAGGATATTTACTCTCTTTTCTAAGCTTTTGGCATAATAAATTATTTCTTTCAATTGAGCCAATTCTCTTAAAAAATAAGTTTCACCTATGGTTACAAAATCTAAAGTTTCTTGTTTAAGTTGTCTATTACTTTTTAATTTTCCCAAAAATTCGGAAAAATTTTTAGTATTAGTTCCTTCAAGAAATTTATTCAACTTTAAAGCTAATATATTTTTTTTATCGGTTAAATCAATACCGCTCATTTCGTTGATAATTTTTATAAATTCATTAAGTTCTAATTCGCTAGGAGTTATTTTTTTTTCCATGTAATTTTCCTTTTATTAATCCTGATCAATAAAATTTATAATTTCTTTTTTAATTTCTTTTAAGCTCATAGGTTTTAAATGTGGATTCATATCTTTTGCTCTTTTTGGCATACCATAAACGACGCTATCTGCCTCATTCTCACATAAACATCTAACCCCTGTTTTATAAAGCTCAAATAAACCTTTTGCGCCATCATCTCCCATACCCGTTAAAATAATAGCAAGTATTTTATTTGTTTTTGCCAAAGAAACAGCGGAATGAAAAAGCAAATCTACACTTGGCTTAAAACTTGATACCACATCTTGCCAAGAGGCTACAATATTTAAATTTCCAGATAAAATAGTATTTTTAGGGCAAATATAAATTTTATTGCTTAATATCTCTTTATCGTTCAATAAGCACACTTCACTAAAAGCCTCTTTATTAAATTGCCCCACAAAAGATGGAATAAAACTAACACTCATGTGTTGAGCTATAACTACACAAGTATTTTTTATATCAATATCCTTTAAAAGAAATTTAAGCTGATTAGGACCACCTGTTGAAGATCCTATGAGTATGAGCTTCATTTTCTTCTCCCCTTAATTTATTGAAATTTTATTTTTCTTGTCGCAAATTCTAACATATATAAAGAAAAATAAAGCTTATTTTTAAAAAAAGAAAAGCTGTTTTTATGATTTAATATGATAAGATTAGATTTTTATCTTATTTTATATAGTAATTAGGAAACCAATGCTTAGGGAAAAAATTTATATTGCTAGTGATCATGCTGGTTTTGAATTAAAAGAAAAAATTTGCGTATTTTTAAAAGAAAAAAATATAATTTTTAACGATTTAGGAACAAACACTTGCGCAAGCTGTGATTATCCTGATTATGCACATTTACTTGCCGAAAAAATAGACAAACGAAGCTTTGGCATTCTTATTTGTGGAAGTGGAATTGGAATTTCTATTGCAGCAAATCGTCATAAAAACATTCGCTGCGCATTATGCCATGAAAGCTTAAGTGCGGAACTTGCAAGAAGACATAATGATGCCAATGTTTTGGCATTAGGTGGAAGATTAATCGGGATTGAATTAGCTACAGATATTATAGAAAAATTCATTCAAACTCCTTTTGAAGAAGGGAGACATATGCAAAGAATTCAAAAAATTGAGGTAAAAATATAATGTTTACAAACTGGCTTGTTTTAACTATATTAATTTGTGCAACTATCTATCTGATTGTAATGTTGTTTTACTATAAAACTCTACTTAATAAAGAAAAAACATCAAAAGATTTTATCAAAAACAATCTTGATGATACTGAGATTGTTATTAGAAAACTACAAATCCAACTTCAAAGAAGTCTTGGAAATATAGATATACTCACAGAAGAGCTTAATAAAATCAAAGCAGACCTTACATCTTTAAGAACTAGAAATTCTCAATATCGTTTAGAAAATGACAAACTAAGACAAAGAATTAAAGAATTAGAAGCAAAAATCGAGGCATTATTATGATAAAACTAACACAAGAAGAACAAAAATACCTGCTTGATAGCATTAGAATTATTGCTGATTTTCCAAAAAAAGGAATTATTTTTAGAGATATTACCACTCTACTAAATAACAAAGAGGCTTTAAATTTTCTACTTAAACATTTAAAAGAACGCTACAAAGATTACAATCTAGACTTCATAGCAGGAACAGAAAGCAGAGGATTTATCTTTGCATCTATGATTTGTGCAAAACTTAATCTTCCTTTTGTGCCTATTAGAAAACCTGGAAAACTCCCTTTTGAAACCTTTAGCTGCGAATATGATCTTGAATATGGCAGCGATAAAGTAGAACTTCATAAAGATGCATTTAAAAATATTCAAAATGCAAAGGTTTTACTTGTAGATGATTTAATAGCAACTGGCGGAACAGCTATAGCTTCGTATGAACTTATTCAAAAAGCTGGAGCAAAATGCGTTGAAGCTTGTTTTTTAATGAATCTTAAAGATTTAAATGGAGCAAATAAACTTGAAAAACTTACTTCAGTTTATAGTGTTTTAGAAATTTAAAACTATAGAAAGGCGCAAATGGAAGAATTTTTAAAAAATTTACTTTACCAATACAAAGATCTAGCATATATTATTATTTTTTTATGGTGTATTTTAGAAGGGGAGTTGGCTTTAATTTTGGCAGGTATTTTTGCCCATCAAGGACATGTAAATTTAGGCTTTGTTATATTTATAGCAGGACTTGGTGGTTTTGTAGGCGATCAAATTTATTTCTATATAGGAAGATATAATAAACGCTACATACAAAAAAAATTAAAAACCCAAAGGCGTAAATTTGCAGTAGCACACTTACTTTTACAACGTTTTGGTTGGCCTATTATTTTTATACAACGCTATATGTATGGCTTTAGAACCATTATACCTATGAGTATAGGAGTCACGCGTTATAGTGCAAAAAAATTTGCTATTATCAATCTTTTTAGTGCTTGGGTTTGGGCATCAATCACTATACTTTTAGCTTGGTATTTTGGAGAACAAATTTGGAAGATGGTGACTTGGGCTGAAGAACATTGGTATTATGCAGCCATTATTATTATAGCTTTTTTATCCCTTTTATTATTTGGTTTTAAACAAATGGAAAAAGCTATACTTAAAGATAAAAGGAAAAAATCATGAAATTTGAATTAAACGATAAAAAACTAGATGCTATAAAAGCAGACTTTGAACTTATTTTTATACAGGATAAAAATTTAAAAAATTTTAACAAAGAAAAAGATTTTTTTAAACTTAATAATTACAAAGGCGAAGGTGTATTACTAGACTTAAACAATAAAAAGCTTTATTTAGAGCTTAAAAGCCTTGCTTATGAGGATATAAGATTAAGTCTTTGCACAGCATATAAAACTCTTGAAAAGCTTAATATAAAAAGCGTAAAACTTCCTAGCATAATAGGAGATTGTGTAGTTAGAAGTTTTACATCTTTAGTTGAAGGCGTACTTTTTGGAGCTTATAAATTTGATAAATATAAAAGCGAGAAAAAAACAAGCACTTTGGAAAAATTTATTATTTCAAGCGAAGAATTAAATGGTAAGAAATTTAATAAAGATGAAGCTAAGATAGGCTTGGAGCGTGGAGAAATTTTAGCTAATGCCACAAATTTTACTAAAAATATAGTCAATGAAATTCCTGAAATTTACACCCCTTTAAAAATGGCAGAAGATGCGCAAAATTTAGCTAAAGAAAATAAAAACATTATTTGTAAAATTTATGATGAAAAATTTTTGGCCAAAGAAAAAATGAATGCTTTTTTGGCAGTCAATCGTGCCTCGGTACATCCACCACGCCTCATTCATCTAAGCTATAAAGCCAAAAATGCAAAAAAACGTGTTGTATTTGTTGGAAAAGGCTTAACTTACGATTGCGGTGGATTAAGCTTAAAACCAGCTGATTTTATGCTTACAATGAAAGCTGATAAAAGCGGTGCAGCAGCAGCAATGGGGATCATAAAAGCCGTAGCCGAGCTTGCTTTAGATTTAGAAGTGCATTGTATTTTAGGTGCAACTGAAAATATGATAGGCGGCAATGCTTATAAGCCTGATGATGTGTTAATCAGTCGCGAAGGCGTAAGTATAGAAGTAAGAAATACAGATGCAGAAGGACGCTTGGTTTTAGCTGATTGTCTTTCTTTTGCACAAGATTTAAAACCTGATTTACTTATCGATATGGCAACACTTACTGGAGCTTGTGTTGTAGGACTTGGAGAATTTACAAGTGCTATTATGGGAAACAATGAAGAATTGCAAAATGATTTTTATCTAAGCTCTAAAAAAAGTGGAGAATATACTACAATCTTACACTTTAACCCCCACTTAAGAGAACTTATAAAATCAAATATTGCCGATATTAGCAACACTGCCTCTAGTCGCTATGGAGGCGCAATTACCGCGGGGTTATTTTTAGATAAATTTATTCGTAAAGAATATAAAGACAAATGGTTACATCTTGACATAGCAGGACCTGCTTATACGGAAAAATCTTGGGGATATTCTAGTTTTGGTGCAGGTGGAGCTGGAGTTAGAATGTGTGTTAATTATTTAATTCAAATTTTAAGGAAATCTAAATGAGTTTAAGCGTAGGTATAGTAGGACTTCCAAATGTTGGCAAATCAACGACTTTTAATGCTTTAACTAAAGCACAAAATGCCCAAAGTGCAAACTATCCTTTTTGCACTATAGAGCCTAACAAAGCCATGGTTGAAGTTCCTGACTTAAGACTTAATGAACTTGCTAAAATCGTAAAACCTGAAAGAATTATGCATTCTTTAATAGAATTTGTAGATATCGCTGGACTTGTTAAAGGTGCAAGTAAGGGTGAAGGCTTAGGAAATAAATTTCTTTCAAATATACGCGAAACTGAGGTTATTTTACACATAGTGCGTTGTTTTGATGAAGAAAATATCACCCATGTTGAAGGTGGAGTTAATCCTTTGCGTGATGTAGAAATTATCAATACAGAACTTATTTTAGCAGATATTGAACAACTTAGTAAAAAAATAGAAAAACTCACCAAAGAAACCAAAGCCAACCAAAAGGGTGCTAAAGAAAGCCTCGAACTTGCAAATTCTTTACTTGATCATTTAAACAAAGGCTTAGCTGCAAGTTCTTATCCTGAAAAAGAAAGCGAAATTTATCAAGCCTTAATCAAAGAATTAAGACTGCTTTCTGCTAAAGAAGTGATTTATGGTGCAAATGTTGATGAAAATGGTATTAGTGAAGATAATGATTATGTAAAAGCTTTAAAAGAATATGCTAAAAAAAATGATCATGAAGTTATCAAGCTTTGTGCAAAAATCGAAGAAGAATTAGTAGGATTAAGTGATGAAGAAAGTCGTGAATTTTTAAGTTCTCTAGGAGTTAACGAAAGCGGTCTTGATCAAATCATACGCACTGCTTTTACTAAGCTTGGACTGATCAGTTATTTTACCGCTGGTGTAGTTGAAGTGCGTTCTTGGACAATCAAAAAAGGCTGGAAAGCACCAAAAGCAGCGAGCGTGATTCATAATGACTTTGAAAAAGGCTTTATAAAAGCTGAAGTTATTTCCTATGAAGACTATATCCAATACAAAGGCGAAAATGGCGCCAAAGAAGCAGGAAAGCTACGCCTTGAAGGAAAAGACTATATCGTTTTAGATGGCGATGTAATGCATTTTAGATTCAATGTTTAGGCAAAATAGCCTAAACAATATTTATATTTTTTTAATAAATTCTTGTAAAATTTGAATTTGCTTTTCTACGCTTGTAGTAGAACTTGAGCCTTCACTTTGTTTAGAATTTAAAGAAATTTCAAAATTTAAAAGCTCTATAGCTTTTTCATCAAATATAGGATCTATTTTTGAAAGATCTTTAATTTCGCTTATATCAATGCCTTGTATTTCAGCTTGTGCAACAACATTTCCTACTATAAAATGTGCCTTTCTAAAAGGAATATTTTTTTCACGCACTAAATAATCCGCCAAATCAGTAGCCAATAAATGACCTTTTTTGCAAGCATTAAGCATATTTTCTTTATTAATTCGTATTTCTTTTAACATTGCATTTAAGATGATTAAACTATCTTTAGCGGTTTTTACACTATCAAAAAGCCCTTCTTTATCTTCTTGCATATCTTTATTGTAAGCTAAAGGTAGAGCTTTCATTATAGTTAAAAGAGAAATCAGATTTCCATAGACACGCCCTGTTTTTCCGCGTATAAGTTCACAAACATCGGGATTTTTTTTCTGAGGCATGATAGAACTTCCTGTTGAAAAACTATCACTTATGGATATAAAAGAAAATTCCGAACTTGAAAATAAAATCATTTCCTCGCAAAGTCTTGAAGTGTGTGTAAAAATAACTGCTATATCATAAAGTAAATCAAGAGCAAAATCTCTATCACTCACTCCATCCATAGCATTTGGCATAATATCTTTAAATCCTAAAATTTTAGCGTTCAACTCACGATTGGTGGCATAGCTTGTTCCTGCACACGCACAAGACCCAAGTGGCGAAAAATCAGCGAGTTCTAGACTATTTTGCAAACGCTTAATATCTCGCATTAGCATAAAAGCATAAGCTAAAATATAAAAAGAAAAACTCACAGGCTGAGCGTGTTGTAAATGTGTAAAACTTGGCATAATAGTTTTTTTATGCACTTTGGCATGTTTGAGCATGGTTTGAATCAATTCTTTTAAAAGCTTTATAAGTTCAATATGAGATTTTTTGACAAAAAGTTTAAAATCAGTAGCCACTTGATCATTTCTACTTCTTGCAGTATGAAGTCTTCCACCAATTTCACTACCTATAAGCTCGCTTAAACGCTTTTCTATAGCCATATGAATATCTTCATCTTTAATATCAAAAATAAATTTGCCTTGCTCTATTTCACTTCTAACCTGCTCTAAACCTTTTATAATAGCATCTAATTCTTCTTTTTTTAAAATACCACAACTTTCAAGCATTGTAGCGTGTGCTATAGAACCTTGTATATCTTCATTGAACAAAGTTTTATCTACATTTAAACTTGCATTAAATTCTTTTAAAAGCTCATCACTTGCACTACTAAAGCGTCCTGACCACATTTCATTTTTCATTTAAATGCCTTAAATTTTTGGTCCAAATTTGCTAAATTCAATGCCTTCTTTGACATCTTCGTAACGTTTAAAATTTTGTATAAACATATGTGCTAATTTATCTCTTGTTGCAATATAATTATTTTTATCTGACCAAGTATTTATAGGATTTAAAAGCGTGCTTTCTACACCTTCTAAAGCTTTTGGAATAGCTAAATCAAACACTTCAAAATTTTCAAATTCGCATTTTGCAATACTTCCATCTAGAATAGCATTAATGCAAGCCCTAGTAGCCTTAATACTCATTCTTTTACCCACACCGTAGCTTCCACCGCTCCAGCCTGTATTAACAAGATAAACATTAGCTTCATGCTTTTCAATCTTTTCACCAAGTAATCTCGCATAAACCGTTGGATGCAAAGGCATAAAAGGTTCTCCAAAACAAGCTGAAAAAGTTGCTTGAGGTTCTAAAATACCACGCTCAGTTCCAGCTACTTTTGCTGTATAACCACTTAAAAAATAATACATAGCCTGCTCTTTGCTTAGTTTACTTACTGGAGGTAAAATTCCAAAAGCATCTGCACTTAAAAATATAATATTTTTTGGATGCCCTGCTTTTAGACTAGGCTCATGATTTTCAATATGCTCTATAGGATAAGAAACTCTTGTATTTTCTGTTTTTGAAGCATCAGCATAATCAACACTCTTATCGGCTCTTAAAACTACATTTTCTAAAAGTGCATTTCTTTTAATGGCACCATAAATTTCAGGCTCATGTTCAGGATCGAGATTGATTGTTTTTGCGTAACAACCACCCTCAAAATTAAATACACCTTCATCATCCCAACCATGTTCGTCATCACCTATAAGTTTTCTTTTTGGATCGGTTGAGAGTGTAGTTTTTCCAGTGCCACTAAGTCCAAAGAAAAGTGCTACATCACCTTTTTCTCCGACATTTGCACTACAATGCATAGAAAGTTTATTTTCTAGTGGCAACCAATAATTCATCATAGAAAAAATACCTTTTTTCATTTCTCCGCCATACCAAGTTCCACCAATAACTGCTATATTTTCTTCAACATTAAAGATTACAAAAACCTCTGAATTTAAACCATCTTGTTTGTAATCTTCATTGATACATTTGCAAGCATTATAAACAATAAAATCTGCTTTAAAATTCTCAAGTTCTTCTTGACTTGGGCGAATAAACATATTTTTAACAAAATGCGCTTGCCATGCAATTTCAGTAACAAATCTTACTGCTTTGCGACTTTGCAAAGAAGCGCCACAAAAAGCATCTTGAACATAAATTTTCTTTCCACTTAATTCTTGTTTTGCTTTGGTCAAAAGCTTATCAAATAATTCTTTTGTAATGGGCTGATTTACCTTTCCCCAAGCAATATACTTACTAGATGGATCTTGTTTTACAAAATATTTATCTTTAGGACTTCTACCTGTAAAAATCCCTGTATCTACACAAAAAGTATCATTATCCGTACTTAAACCTTCATTATTTGCTTTTTCATGAGCATTTAATTCATCATAACTTAAATTATGAAAAATTTCTTTTATATTATCCAAACCTAAATTATCAAATTTTTTCATCTTTCCCTCACTTTAATTCTTATAGATAGCTAATACTTCGCCTTCGTTAACAGTATCGCCTATTTTAATACAAAGCTCTGAAATAATTCCATCTTTTGGAGCATTAACCTCAATCTCCATTTTCATTGCTTCTAAAACCATGATGGCTTGACCTGATTTTACTTCTTCACCTTCGTTAACATAAATTTTAAAGACATTACCTGAAATACCTGCTAAAACTTCATTTTCAGCATCTACAGAACTTGTTGAATTTGAAGAAACAATATTTTTATTTTCTTCTACTTTTTTTACACTTTTAACATTAACATCTTTATCAAAACCATAGCTTACCTCTACATGATATTTATTACCATTTACAGCTACGGTAAATTTGTTTTCATCTACACTCATAGGCTTTGGCATACTAGCTAATTTGCGTACATTTACCTTTGCCTCTCCTTTTAAAAATGCTATACCTTTTTCTTTACAAGCTGCTGCAATAAATATATTTTCTTCACTCGTTTCTATACTCTCTTTTTCAAGCAAGGTTTTGGTATAAACTATACTTTTACTCTCATCTTTATCAGCTATATTAATAGCAAGCTCTGTAGTAGGTTCTAAATTAAGTTGTTTTGAAGCAAGTTCAACAATATTTGCATCGGGTGTAACAGGAGTTTTTCCAAAATAACCAAGCACCATTTTTCCATAACCTTCTGCTATTTTTTTCCAAGGTCCAAACATCACATTATTAAAAGCTTGTTGAAAATAAAATTGAGAAACTGGAGTAACCGAAGTACCAAATCCACCTTTTTCTACAACTTCTCTCATAGCATGAATGACTTGTGGAAATTTATCTAAGATATTATTATCTCTCATCATTTGTGTATTTGCTGTTAAAGCTCCTCCTGGCATAGGAGAAAAAGGAATAAGTGGATTTACCATAGTAGCTTCAGGTGGTAAAAAATATTCTTTTAAACAATCTTTTAAAACTTCTTCGTATTTTAGAATTTTTTCTTCCTCAAGTCCGCCTAAATCATAATCTTTGCCTTTTAAAGCATGCATCATGGTTAAAATATCAGGCTGAGAGGTTCCGCCACTTACTGGAGCCGCAGCCAAATCGATACCATCAACCCCTGCTTCAAGTGCTGCAAGATAGCAGGCTATACTCACTCCTGCAGTTTCATGCGTATGAAGTCTAATGTGTGTATCTTGAGGTAAAATTTTTCTAGCCATTTTAATGGTTTCATAAATTTTATTTGGATTAGAAGTCCCACTTGCATCTTTGAAACAAATACTATGAAAAGGAATTTCTGCTGCTAAAATTTCTTTTAAAATTTTTTCATAAAAAGGCACATCATGGGCACCTTTACAATTTGGCGGTAAATCCATTAAAGTGATAGTAATTTCATGCTTTAACCCATGTTTTACTATACATTCACCACTAAATTTTAAATTATTTACATCATTAAGGGCATCAAAATTTCTTATCGTTGTAGTACCGTGTTTTGCAAAAAGTTTTGCATGCAAATCAATAAGTTCACTACTTCCAGTATCTAAAGTAACGGTATTGACCCCTCTTGCTAAAGTTTGAAGATTGACATCTTTTCCTACAATAGCCCTAAATCTATCCATCATGGTAAAAGCATCTTCATTAAGATAAAAATACAAGCTTTGAAATCTAGCACCACCGCCAAATTCAAAATGTGTAATGCCTGCTTCTTTTGCTGCTTCTATTGCAGGAAAAAAATCATCCATTAAAACCCTAGCTCCATAAACAGACTGAAAACCATCCCTAAAGCTTGTATCCATTACATCGATGAATTTTTTAGCCATTATTTTTCCTTAAAAAATATTTTTTCATTATTATACAAAAATTTGATAACACATTACCAAAATTATTGCTATAGGCGATATAAAACGAATAAAAAACAACCAAATTAAGAAAATTTTTCGACTTATAAATTTAGAAAAAATTTTATAAATTTGTTTTTTATTCATAAAAAAACCTACAAATATAGAGCATGCTATAGCACCAAGTGGAAGTAAAAAATTTGAAGTTAATTTATCTAATAAAGTAAAAAAATCTTTGCCAAAAAAACTAAACATAGAAAAAAAATTTAAATTTAACGACAAGATACAACAAATTCCAAAAACAAAAACAAATAAACCTATTAAAAATAGAGCTTTAGCACGAGAAATTTGATAGTTATTAATCATATAAAAAGTTAAAGGCTCTATCATTGAAACAGCTGAAGTAATACCAGCAAAAAAAAGTGCTAAGAAAAAACAAAATGCAAAAATATAGCCTAAAATCCCAAGCTGATTAAACAAACTCATCAAGGATACAAAAACAATCCCCGCTCCTTGAGTATGTGGATCGGCTCCAAATTCAAAGATAAAAGTAAAAACAATAAGTCCCATAATAAAAGAAATCAATAAGTTAATCAAAACAATATACACTGAACTTTTTATAAAATTTGTTTTTTTATCCAAGGCTGATGAATATGTAACTATACAACCTATTCCCAAGCATAAGGTAAAAAATGCAAGCCCTAAGGCTTCGGCAATAGAGCTAAATTTAAAGTGTGAAAAATCAGGATAAAATAAATAAGAAAAAGCATTTGCAAAACCTTGCTTAAATCCCATGCAATAAAACAACATAA
Organism: Campylobacter sp. BCW_6889; assembly: GCF_001762535.1. Taxonomy (NCBI): domain Bacteria; kingdom Pseudomonadati; phylum Campylobacterota; class Epsilonproteobacteria; order Campylobacterales; family Campylobacteraceae; genus Campylobacter; species Campylobacter sp. BCW_6889. The sequence goes on from NZ_MJWZ01000030.1 coordinate 105,177, forward strand.
AAACAAGCATTAAAAATAAGCTAGGCATTATAACAACGTTTAATTTTTCAATCCCTTTGATTAAACCTTTAGATACTATCAATAAAGTAAGAAAAAAAGATAAAGTGAAGAAAAAAACAGAACTTGTCAAATTTGTAGTGATTAAATTCTGAAAATTACTTGCTGCTTCATCTAAAGTTTTAGGAAGATAATAAAGACTCACTACAGTATATTTTAAAACCCATCCCATGATAACTAGATAAAAAGAGAGGACAAAAATACCACCTAACATAAAAACGCCGCCATATCGCCATCTATTGCCATATTTTATAGCAAGATTTGAATAAGCATTTGCAAGATCACTTTTACTTAAACGTCCCATAGCCACTTCAGCCAAAAAAATACTAAATCCTATAGTTAAGGTAAAAAACAAATATAAAAGCACAAAAACAAAACCACCATTTTCTGCACTTAAAGTTGGAAATTTCCAAGCATTACCTAAACCAACGGCTCCACCAGCAACAGCCAATACAAAACCGATTTTTGAAAAATATGTTCTCATTATTTTTCAAACTCACTTTAAAAAAGCGGCTATCATAACTATAACAACAGCCAAAGGGGAAATAAATCTCAAAAACACATACCAAAGTTCAAAAAATATACCGCTCATATAAGGTTCAAATAAAATTTTTAAAGCATCTTTTTTCATCACAAATCCCACAAAAATAGCTGCCAAAATTCCACCTAAAGGCATAATAACCTTGCTTGAAACACTATCAAGCAAATCAAAAAAACTCATTCCAAAAAATCCAAACTGAGTACTTTTTAAAGAAGATAAAATACACAACATTCCTAAAATATAAACAACAATTCCTATTAAAATCAAAGCTTTTTTACGGCTCATGCCAAAAGTATTAATAAGATAAAAAGCAAAAGGCTCTATCATTGAAACAGCTGAAGTAATACCAGCAAAGATTAAAGAAATAAAAAATGCTGCTCCAAAAATACAACCAATCACCCCAATTTTTTCAAATAAAGTAGCTAAGGAAATAAAAACAAGTCCTGGTCCTTGCTGATTAGGATTGTAGCCAAATTCAAAGATAAAAGTAAAAACAACCAAACCCATTAATAAACCAACTAAAAGATTGATAAAAATAATATTTAAAGTACTGGTAATAAAATTGGTTTTATCAGGCAGACTAGCAGAATAAGTAATAATCGTTCCAACGCCCAAAGAAAGACTAAAAAAAGCAAGTCCTAAGGCTTCAAGAACATTTGAAGTGTTGATTTTGGAAAAATCAGGTACAAAAAGAAATTTAACCGCCATCATAAAACCATCTTTACTAATAGCATAAACAAGCATCAAAATAAGTAAAATAAACAATGAAGGCATCATCCAAACATTTAACTTTTCAATCCCATTCTTAACACCTTTAGAAACAATATAAAAAACACATAAAAAAACCAAAGTAAAACAAATAAACTGACTTAAAAAATCCTCACTTGTAAAAAATCCAAACTGTGCTTTACTTACTTCTAGATCCATAGGCAAATTTCCAGTGATACTTAAAAACACATATTTAACTATCCAGCCAATCACCAAGGTATAAAAAGAAACTATTAAAATCGCCCCCACCATAGTAAAACCAACATAAGACCAAGCTTTTTTATTTGAAGGTGCTAACTTTTCATAGGCATTAACCGGATCTTTTTCACTAATTTTTCCTATGCTAAGCTCAGCTAAAAATATCACAAAACCTACACCTAAAGTAAGAATTATATAAAGCAAGATAAAAGCAGATCCACCACTTTGACCTACTAATGTTGGAAATTTCCAAGCATTACCCAAGCCCACCGCTGAACCTGCTACCGCTAAAATGAAACCTATTTTTGAAAATTTAGAACTCAATGTTACAACCTTAACTTAAAAATTATTTTAAAATATTATTAAAGCAAAAAAACTTTTAAGCTTTATTGAAAACAATCAAATTTAAATCAAAAATGTGAATTTTTGTAAATTTCAATAAAAATAAAGATACTTTTGGTTATAATTCGGCTTTATTTTTAAGTCTTAAGTAGGGATACGCAAGCCGAACTGATTTAAAAATTGAAAAAATTTTTTTATAGAAAGGTTAAGATAATGAAAAAAGTTCTTTTTTTATTATTAGCATGTTCAGCAGTAGCTTTTGCAGCTGAAACTAATGCTCCAGTAGAGCAAGAAGCTATTAATGTATGGATTAAAGCATTTTCAGTTCTTGCAGCAGGTTTAGGTCTTGGTGTTGCAGCACTTGGTGGTGCTATCGGTATGGGTAATACTGCAGCGGCAACAATTGCAGGAACAGCTAGAAACCCTGGCCTTGGGCCAAAATTAATGACAACTATGTTTATCGCTTTAGCGATGATTGAAGCACAAGTTATCTATGCTCTTGTTATCGCGCTAATAGCACTTTATGCAAATCCTTTTATAGTTTTACAATAAAACTTATCAAAGCCCTTTTTGGGCTTTTTTTATGCGGTTATGGTGGAATTGGTAGACACGCCATCTTGAGGGGGTGGTACGCTCTGCGTGTGCGAGTTCAAATCTCGCTAACCGCACCATCGATACTATAAACTACTATAAATATCATACTTATAAAATATCGATAAAATAGGCATTTATAGCTATATAAAGCCTAAATTAAAGTTTTTTCCGTTAAAATTCATTTCGAAACTTTTTTCCTAACTTTTCTCCTAACTTTTTATTTTTTATTCTAAAAAGTTAGGAGAAATTACCACAAGGAGTCTATTTTTAAATGCTTACACAGAAAGATATAGTAAATATTAGTCCAAAAGATAAAAAATTTTTAATTAGCGATAGTGATAATTTATTTGTATTAGTTTATCCTAGCGGCAAAAAGTCTTTTGTATTTGATTGTAAAGATCCAAAAACAAGAAAATTAAAAAGAATAACTTTGGGGCAATTTCCGCAAATATCAATTAAAGAAGCTCGAGATAAAAAAATGAGATAAAAACTTTACTAAAAACTAATGAAAGTATAAGAAAAAAAGAAGGATGTGATACAAGTTTTAGAAAAATTGCTGAACAGTATTTTCTTCAAAAAAACGACATAACAAAACGCACTCTCAATGAGTCTATTAAGCGAATGGAAAATCATTGCTATCCTATTATAGGAGATATTCCCATTAGTAATCTTAAAAGAAGCGATATTTTAAATGTTCTTGAAAAAATAAAACTACAAAAAAATCCGAAGTCGGTAAAAAAATATTTACAACATTAACTTATGCAGTTAACAAAGAGATGATTGAAAATAATATTATGCTTGGTATAAAAAGAAAGGATTTGGTCTATAACAAAAAAACAAGACATTTTGCGACTATTACGGAAGTTTCAAAAATTAAAGAATTAATTGAAAATATTATTTATATACAATGTGATACAAATACAAAAATGGCAATCTTATTGTCGCTTCTTACTGCGCAAAGAAGTTTTAGCATAAGAAATGCTGCTTGGGAAGATATTGATTTAGAAAATGGCTTGTGGAACATACCTGCTTCAAAAATGAAAATGAAAAAAGCGCATTGTATACATCTAAGTGATATTGCAGTGCAATTATTAAAAGAATACAAACAAATAAGTCATCATGATCTTTTATTTAAATCCATTAAACAAAAAAGAAAGGCGATGGACTAAATGAGATCTTGAGTGATAATACAGTAAGAATGGTATTTAGAAGAATGGGATATTCAAATGAAGATTTTACTCCACATGGTTTTAGATCTATGTTTAGTACTCTAGCTCACGAAAATATTCAAAAACATCAGTTTAGTAGCAATATTATAGAAATGTGTTTGGCACATACGGAAAAAAATAAGGTTAAAGCTTCATATAATTTTGCACAAAATTTAAAAGAGAGAAGGGAGTTGATGCAATGGTATAGTGATTATTTGTGCGAAATATGCCCAAAATTAAAAGATTTTATTTTACTTGATTTTATATAAAAAGGAATAATATGAAAAACAAATATTTAAAAGAAGCATTCACTCGGGCGGGGGGTGAATTTCTTGAAAATAGAGAAAATAGAGAAAATAGAGAAAATAGAGAAAATAGAGAAAAACTCATAAAAACCCTAATCATACACTTAAATTCTTATTTAGAGGCTGAAAGTAATCTACAAAAAATCAAGATTTTAGTCAAAATATATCAAAATTTACAAAAATGTAGCCGAACTCCTGATCTTATTGACATAGAAGAACTTGAATTTAACAAAGAAGACATTTTCGAAGAATTATTTTATGCTTTAGGCGGTTTAGGAGGTATGTATTCCGTAGAAAT
>NZ_MJWZ01000031.1:0-21374 GCF_001762535.1 Campylobacter sp. BCW_6889
CACCCCAAAACGGAACAGATTTTGCTTATATTATTTTAATATATTTAGATTGAAGGCAGAAAAATCTAAATCAAGGAATTAATATGAGTATCTTTAGCATCAATGATAACTCAAACTATAATTCTATACTTTCACAAGCAAAAGCTAATAAAGAAAGTAAAGAAAATTCTAAAATAAGTTTTGCTAATGCTTTTTTAAAACAAAATGCTAGTAAGTTAAATGAAATTCAAAATGCAAATTCACAAACTCTAGCAAGAAGTGAAGTATTAAATTCTACTAATACAACAAATACTAGCAATAATACTAATTTTAGTATAAGTAGTAAGACAAGTTCTCCTAATTATGATATATCAAGTGAATTTAAAAACTCTATTTATACTCTAAAATACAAACAAGCAGATATAAGTAATACTTCTACTAATACAGCCTATGGTTATAGTGTAGATAAAGATGGCTATATGGGAAGTGATTTTAACAAAGCTGCAGGACTTCCTGAAGATTTTAAGATACATAAATCTACTTTGGATGAGATATATAACTTTAATGAAGCACAATATCAAGACATAAAAGAACAGCTAGGAATTTCTCGCTATTTTACCAATATCGATATGGCTGATACCATAAAACAATACTATAATCAATTTAATCAAATTGTTAATCATACTTTTAACGATACCAATAAAACAAGTTTCACTGAAGCGGATATAAATTCTATGCCCAAGGGTTATATTTCTGTTGGCTATAAAGGTTTAGATTTTTCAGATCAATCCAATCCTTATAATGCATTAGGACTAGTTAATCATTCTAACACAAAAGTAACTAATGTTTTTAAAACAGATGATGAATTTCATGAAGCTCAAGCAATACAAATGGGAATGATGGGTATTGATTTTTATCCGCAAAAATTAAATATATCAACTCAAAGTTTATCACAAGGAGCTTTAATGGAAGGTGGATTTAATCCTGATATGTCAGTTTATCCACAAAATGAAGATGGAAGTTATTCTAAAGAAGCTTTGTTTATGAGCTTTTTAAAATCAGAAGGTGGTTATATGGTTGCAGGAAAAAATACAACTATTGCACCGCAAGCAATGAATTATAATCTTAATGTTGCCAAACAAAGTATTCCAAAATACTCTAATGTAGATTTCGATGACATTATGACAGGTAAAGTTGATTTTGCAAGTTTATTAAAAGGCTATGCACAAGATGGTTGGCTTGATGCAGGTATTTATGCAATGGAAAAAGGAGTTGCTTGGCAAAATACAAGCATAGGCTATGGTGGAGCTTGGTTTGATAATCAGTTTAATCAAGCAAAAGCTAATGGTTGGAAAGCAAGCAGTGAAAGTATCAATTCTTATGTTGGATCTATAATGGATAGATTAAATAATCTTATAGGACAAACTAGGGTTTAGGAAGTATTTGCACGAAGTCAAATTGAAAATGATGACATTTGCAAATACTTATACGAATCACATAAAACTAGGCGCATCGTTTGAAAAGAGTATTAAATCTCCGTTTTTTGTTTCTTTAGCTAGAGTTTGAACTAGCTGGCTTTTTTCTTTAAGTATAATGGTTTTTATTTTTAACTCTTTTTTGAAAATTTCAGCATTGATTTGTGCGCTAATGATAGCAAGATCAAAACACTCATTGATGATTTTAGCAAGTTTTATATTTTCTTCTTCGCTTACTTCTACTATACCAGGACTTACTAAAACTTTGCGTCCTTTATAGCTTTTACAAAGTTCATAGCTTGTGCTCATACCTTTAAAATTTCCATTAAAACCATCATCTATGATAAATTTAGGCTCTCTTGAAAGCACTTGCAAGCGATGTTCTACGGAGTTTATATTTAAAACTTGCTTTTGAATTTTTTCTAGTTTTATACCAAGATAATGAGCACAAAGTATACAAACACAAAGATTTTGCGCGTTAAAATCCCCTAAAATTTGACTTTTAAAATCATAGGATTTATTTTCTATATCGACTTTAAATTCTAAACCTTCAAGACTTGAATGAATAAGATTTAATTTATCATCATAAAGGCTGATGAGTTTATCTTCTTCTTTTTGGGTGCTAGAGTGTAAAAAAGCCTTTTCTAATCTTTTGGAATTTAAGGCTTCAAGTTTGGTTGAGCGGATATTTTCAACACTTTTAAAATACTCTAAATGTGCATTGCCTATCTCTCCTACTATACTGATGTGAGGTTGTAAAAAACGAGTGATTTCATCAATATCGCCTTTAAGTCTAGCACCTGCTTCAGCTATGTAAATTTGAGTATCTTGGCTTAAATTGGTATTGATATCAGCAATTATACCTAGCAAGGTATTGACAGAGCGTGGTGTTTTGTAGCTTTTAAAGTTATCTTTTAAAAGTTCGTATAGAAAATTTTTAATACTTGTTTTTCCAAAACTTGCGGTAATGAGTATGATTTTTAAATTTTCATTGGCTCTTAGTTTGGCTTTGGCTTGTTTTTTATAATATAAATTTGTAAAAAACTCATAAATTTTAAGACTAAATAAAGCAAAAGGAAGACTAAAAAGATTAAAAAGAAAAGAAAAACGCAAAGCAAGGATAGCAAAAATAGCATTATAAGCAAAAACAAAAACAAAAAACCATTTGACCTTGCTTGTAAAAACAAGCTTTTTATCTATACCTTTGTTCCAAAAATACAAAATCGGAGTATGGATCAATGCAAAATATGCCAAAGAGTATAAAGGAAAAGCTAAGAATAAAAAATAAGGAATAAATAAAAAATACAAATGCCACAAAGGTTTATGATAATGAAAAAACACGCGCTTAAATTTATAAGAATACCATTGTAAAGCACTCATAAGATAAAAAGCTATACAAAAATTAAAAAATAAAGAATTGATAAAATAAAGAGTATTGATAAGCATTTAAATTTCCTTAATTTTTTGAGCTATGAAAGCAGAATGTTTTAAAAAGAAAAAATGATCCCCCTCTAAAGGATAAAAAGTGCTATTTTTTAAAAATTGATGCATTTTCTCGCCACAATATAAAGGCGTAGCTTCATCGCTTTTTCCCCAAAAAATCAAACTTTTAGCCTTTTGCTTGGCAAAAATTTCACTAAAATCCTCATCAACAACCTTTTTAAAGGTTTCATACATCATAGGACTAAGATTTGCTCCATCTTTACTAGCAAAATAGCGATAAAATTTTCCCAAACCAAAGAGTTTTAAAATTTTAAAAATACGGATTTTAAAACGCACTTTTAGGGATTTTTTAGCCAAAATTCCCGCACTTGAAAGTAAGATTAGGATGTCTTTTTCTTTTGCGAGTAGGGTACTTACTTTTCCGCCAAAAGAATGCCCCATGAAAAAACAGATATTGAGTTTTTTTTGTTTTAAAAAAAGTTCTGTAATATTGGCATAATCTTGAGTGTTTAAAATTTCTTCCACGCTTGAATTTCCAAAACCTGCTAAATCCATATAAATTTGACAAAAATCTTTTAAAAAAGGACAAAAACTTTGCTTCATAAGTTCTTTATTAGCTCCCCAGCCGTGTAAGATAAGTATTTGCGGTAAGGAAAGATCACCTAAAATTTCATAAGAAATTTGATAAGTTTTGTTTTTATAAAAAAGTTGAGTTTGAGCCATTTTAAGCCTTTTGATTTTTGTAGATATTTTCTAAAAGTTGCATGGCGTTTTGTAAGCGTTCAAATTCTTTCATGTTAAGCATTACAGCTTCAAATTTGTTATTTTTTAAAATAACTATTTTTCCACTTTCACTTTTTTTAAGTTTTTCCATAATGGGGCTAAAATTTCTTACCACCTCGGTGGCAGTGTAAATTTCATCTTGTTTAAAAGAGAGCATTTTTCTTCCTAAAATACGCTAAATTTTATGTATAATTTAGCGTATTTTGACTTAAAAGCTTATAATTTTCCTTTTTGTCCGTTGATGGAGTGAAGGAAGTTGTAGTTGATTTTTATCATTTTTTCAAGTGAAATTTGATCAGCTAAAGCGTTTAAAGTGGTATTAAAATCTTTAAAAAGATAATTAGCCAAAGAACCAGGATTTGGGTTGATTTCATTTAAATATACTTCATTATCCAGTATAAAAAAATCGCAGCGTATTAAAGCACCTTTAAACAAAGGATTGTAAATCTTTTTAAAGCTATCTTTGAGTTTTTCTTTTAATTCTTCGCTTAAATCTGCTTCTATAAGCTCATTGTGTCCTGAAAAGCTAAGATATTTTTGTTCAAAGTCTAAAAATTCTTTTTTCTTTGGCTCTTCTATGATAGAAAAAACAAACTCATCATTGATCATGCATCCTGCAAGATTGTATTCTTTGATATTGTTTTTAAATTCTTCTACTACAAGATCATTATCAAATTCAAAACCTACATCTTTGGCGTATTCTAAATCTTTTTCATCTTTTACTATGCTAATACCTATACTACTTCCAAGTCTTGCAGGTTTGATAATGCAAGGAAAACTAAGCTTTTCTTTAGAGTTTTGATTTTTTCTTAGCATGGTATAATCAAGTGTTTTTACTCCAACGCTTTTGGCATAAAGTTTGGTAAGTTCTTTGTTAAAAGATAATACGCTAGCTTCAAGCCTAGGTCCTATAAATTTAATAGAATAAAACTCAAATAAAGCTGCAATTTTTCCATCTTCTCCATCTCTACCATGGATAAGATTGATCACGCATTCGCACTCTAGTTTATTTTCTTTTAAAAAACCTTTGCTAAAAAAACCTCCTTGTTTGATGAAGAGTTCTTTTTCTTTTTTATAAGCTTTGGTGCTAAAAGTTTTAGAATTTATTTTTTCACTTGGAATATGATAAAACCTTCTTTTTTCATCGCAAAAAATAAATTCTAAATTTTGATTGATAACTTTTTTAAGTACCACAGCACTTACTATACTGATCTCATGTTCATAAGAATTTCCGCCAAAAAGTATTGCAAATTTCATTTTATTCCTTTATCCTAGTTTTTTAAGAGCTTCTTTGATGAGTTCGCTTGTGCTTGTTGCTTGAGCACTTGCTAAAACACTTATGATTTTTTCTTGTTTAAAGCCTAGAGTAAGAAGTGCGGCTAAGGCTTCGCTTTTATCATCGCTTACATTTTCAAGTTTGGTTTTTGTGTCAGAAAGTTCTACTATAATGCGTTTTGCACTTTTTGGACCTATGCCAGGTACTTTTTTAAGCGCGCTTTCATCGCCTAAACTTAATGCTCTGTAAAAAGAATTTACATCAAGACTAGAGCATACTGTCATAGCAGTATTTGCACCCACTCCATTGACTTTTAAAAGCATTTCAAACATTTTTTGCTCGTCCTTATCCAAGAAACCATAAAATTTATTAGAATCTTCTTTGATGATTTGAGTAATAAAAAACTCATGCTTTTCTTGAGTTTGAATTTTAGCAGAACAAAAAAGCGAAATAAATATCCCATAGCTTAAACCACTAGCGCATTTAACAATGATAAAAGTAGGTTCTTTTTTTGTGATTATTCCTTCGATGCCGACAACCATGCTATATCCTTTTCTTCATAATCTAATTTTTTATGTATTTCTATACTTTCTTGGTTGTTTTGTATGACTTTTTTAATGCCTATAAATTTAGCACTTTCATTAACAAATGAAGAGTAAAAAATATCTTCTTTAGGCTCTAGAAGTGAAAATTTGATCTCATTCATATCAGTCCATTTGCCACTTTTATTTATAAAAGTTGCTTCAAAAAGCATTTTTTGTAAATTGATTAATTCTAATTGTAAAGATTTTTTGCGTTCAAGAAGTTCTTTTTCTTCATTTTGTAGTTTATTTAATTCAAGATTTTGTAAAGAGAAATCTTTTAGGGCTTTTTCGTATTGTACAGGAACATTTTGACCTTGATTTTTAAGTTCTGTTATCTTTTTTTCAACGCTTAAAATTCCATTTTTACTTGATAAAATGTATTGTCTTATTTTATTTATTTTATGATTTAACTTAGAAATTTGCTCTCCTAAAATCGCAAATTCTTCATCATAATTTTTATCAAGAGTTTTAATTTTAGCATGAAATTTATTGTTATCCCCGTTAATGCGTTCTATTGTGGTGTTTTCAAAAAACACACAAGAATTATTACTTTCTAAATTTTCTATATAGATTTTATCAGCTTGTATATTTCCGCCTAAACTTTTTTTAATTCTCACTTCTTTGGCTTTGATTGTTCCACCTTCGAGCAAATCTATATTTAAAATTTCGGCTTCCGCAAATCCTCTATGAGTTTTTATATAGGCTTGTTTGGCTTGAATTTTGGCTTTAGAGTGTGTAGTGCCTTCAATTTTCATTTTGGTGGCATTAAGTTGAGTGTTGCTTCCTACGCTTCCGACTACATTTAATTCTTCACATTCTATCCCAACACCAGAATTTACAGCATCTTTTACTTCTGAAAGAAATTTTATATTGATTTTGACATTTTTGTCTAGTCCAGCTCTTATAATCCCTATATTTTTAAAATCTACCCCATTAAAATCTAGTTCATTGGCAATATCAAATTTTTCACCATCTTGTACTACATAACCTTTTTTTAAGGCTATATATTCTGTGTATCCATCTTGCTCTACTTGTTTAAAAGCCGAAGAACAAGAAAATTTAACTTTATTTTCATTTGCGGCTAAAACTTTTAAGGTGTGTAAATTTAAGTCTTTTCCTTCTTTACCTTGTTTAAATTTGGTGTGTTTTAAAACAACTTCATTTTCATCAACAGCAATAATACCTGAGCGTTTTTCATCGATAGTATAGTTTTTGGTTTTTTCTTTATAAGTTAAGATCAGAGATTCGTCTTGACTTTCTATAGGATCAATACCTTGTGCAACGGTGACTTGTATAGTTTTATTTAAAGGGGTATTTTTATGTTGGTTGCAAAAAGACATTAAATTTTTCTTAAAATCAAAAATGCGGATACCTATCAAAAATTTAAGTTTCAACATCTTTTTATAAATATTTTGCAAAAGTTCTAGTGCTAGTTTTTCATGAAAGTCTAAATTTGCAAAATCAATTTGAGCAACTATTTTGGTTAAATTTTTATTCGCAACTAGTTTGACTGCTTGAGATGCTTTGCTTTGGTTTATACCATGGAAAATTTCTATTTTGTATTCTTGCTTGATTTGAAGATCATTTTTTAAAAAAAATTCATCTTTATCAAAAAGAGTTAATTCTTTTTCAGAGATTTTTTCCCATTCTAAATCTCCAAAACGATATTGTGTAGAAAATGCCAATAAATTAAAATCAAGCTCATTTAAGTTAAGGTTTGTTCGTGAAGCTACACTTAAAAGCTCTCGAGCTGGATTTTCTGTATAGGCAATAATTTTTTCATCCAAAGTCAAAACTTTCCCCTTGTAAAAAATTAAGAATGTAATTATAGTCAATTTTTAATCAATTTTAGTTAAAATAGTTCTCTTTATATTTTGAAATCTATGAAAAATTTAATGAAGAGTTTAGTATTTAAAAATTTTATTATCAATGCTTTAGGAATTTTATTTTCAAGAATTTTAGGGCTTGCTAGAGATGTTTTAATAGCGCTTTTTTTAGGAGCAGGGCTTTATAGTGATATTTTTTTTGTGGCTTTAAAAATGCCTGCTTTTTTTAGAAGAATTTTTGCAGAAGGAGCTTTTGGACAAAGTTTTTTGCCTAATTTTGTAAAAGCGAAAAAAAAAGGAGCTTTTTGCGTTAGTGTAATGATGCAATTTAGCCTTATAGTTTTTTTATTTTGTCTTTTGGTAAGTTTTTTCTCCTCTTTTTTTACCAAGCTTTTTGCTTTTGGATTTAACGCAGATACTATAGCTTTAGCAGCTCCTTTGGTAGCGATTAATTTTTGGTATTTGTTTTTTATTTTTTTAGTTACTTTTTTAGGAGCTATTTTAAATTATAGACAAAAATTTTTCATTACCTCTTTTTCTGCGGCATTATTTAACTTAAGTATTGTTATAGCTGCCTTTTTTGTGGATAAAAATGCACCGCAAAATACACTTTATTATTTTTCTTATGCAACGGTTTTAAGTGGGGTGGCACAGCTTATTTTACATTTGCTTGTTTTAAAAAACAATCCTGTAATCCGTGCTATGGCTTTAAGTATAAAATTTAAAAAAGCCAAGGCGCAATTACAAGGTTTTTATGGCAATTTTTTTCATGGAGTTTTAGGTTCTTCTGCGACTCAATTTAGCTCATTGCTTGATACAACCATAGCTAGTTTTTTAGTGAGCGGGAGTATTTCTTATCTTTATTATGCAAATCGTGTCTTCCAACTCCCCCTTGCACTTTTTGCTATCGCTTTAACTCAAGTTTCTTTTCCAAAAATTTTAAAACATTTAAAAAGTGATCAAGAAAATTTAGCTTTAAAATTTATGCAAAGAGCATTAGCGCTTTTAAGTATTTTGCTTATTGTTTCTAGTATTGTAGGTTCTGTGTTTGCTTTGGAAATTTCAAAGCTTTTATTTGAAAGAGGAAATTTCACTCACGAAGATAGTGTGATTACGGCTTATGTTTTGATTGCTTATCTTATAGGGCTTTTACCTTTTGGTTTGCAAAAGCTTTTTTCTTTGTGGCTTTATGCAAAATTTAAACAAAAAATAGCAGCTTGTATCGCGTTAAAATCTTTAATTATCAGTGCTTTATGTTCTATGGCTTTTATATTTTTGATTAAAGATGAAAGTTTAAAGGTTATTGCAGTAGCACTTTCAAGCTCTATTAGTGCTTTTTATTTGCTTGGAGCTAATATCAAAGAATTTGGTTTTAAGAAATTTTTTGCTTTAATATCTATTAAAATTTGCTTATTGGTTATAGTTGCTTTGATTGTTTTTACAATCTTACTTATTTTGATTAAACCTTATATTTTAAGTTTTTTTATAGGAATTTTTACAAGTTTTAAAGGAGTTTTTTAATGAGATTATTAGACAGTGTAACAAAAGAGAAAATAAAACTTGATAAAAAAGATATTAGTATTTACTTATGCGGGCCTACGGTTTATGATGATGCACATTTAGGACATGCAAGAAGTGGTGTTTGTTTTGATCTTTTGCGTAGGGTTTTGCTTGCTCAGGGCAATAGGGTAAAATTTGCTAGAAATTATACAGATATTGATGATAAGATTTTGAAAAAAATGGCTCAAAGTGGTCAAACTTTAGAGGAAATTACGGAATTTTATATCAAAAGTTATGAAGAGGATATGAGGATTTTAAATGTATTAGATCCTGATTTTAAACCTCGTGCAACGCATTATATAACAGCTATGCTTGATTTGATTAAAAAGCTTGCTAAGGATGGGTTTGTTTATACTCTAGAAGATGGAATTTATTTTGATACAAGTAAAGATGAAAAATATTTAAGCCTATCAAATCGCAATTTAGAAGAAAATATCTCTCGTCTAAGTAATGAAGTGCAAAAAAGAAATGAAAGCGATTTTGTGCTTTGGAAATTTGATGAAAATTTTTACGAAAGTGAATTTGGCAAAGGGCGTCCAGGTTGGCATACTGAATGTGTTGCTATGATTGATTCTATTTTTGAAAATACTCTTGATATACATGCTGGAGGGATAGATTTGCTTTTTCCTCATCATGAAAATGAAGCTGCGCAATGTCGTTGTGGATGTAAGAGAAAATTAGCAAATATTTGGCTTCACAATGGTTTTGTAAAAATCGATGGCGAAAAAATGAGTAAAAGTTTAAATAATAGTTTTTTTATAAAAGATGCTTTAAAAGAATTTATGGGCGAGGCTCTAAGATTTTATCTTTTGAGTTCTCATTATAGATCTCATTTTAATTATTCTTTATCGGATTTAGAAAATACTAAAAAACGTTTAGATAAATTTTATCGCCTTAAAAAAAGATTAGATTTAGGTGAAATTTCTGATTTTGATGTTTTAAATGATATTGAAATAAAAAGTGAAATTGCTAAGCAAATTTTAGAGATTTTAAATGATGATTTAAATATTTCTAAAGCCTTAGCTCTTTTGGATGATTTTATAAGTAATGCAAATTTAGAGTTGGATAAAGAAAGCAAAAATAAAATTTTAAAACAAAATATCAAAGAAGCTTTAAGTGAGCTAGCTAAAATTTTTGGCTTTGGTTTTATGGATACAACTTTATATTTTCAATGGGGTGTAAGCAAAGAAGAACGAGAAGAAATTGAAAAGTTAATTTTAGAAAGAATTGAGGCTAAGAAAAACAAAGATTTTAACACAGCTGATGCAATAAGGGAACAATTAAGTAGTAAAAAAATCACTCTTTTAGATACTCCAAATGGAACAATTTGGGAGAAAATAAATGCATAATGAGATGAATTTAAAAGAGGTTTTAATACGCTTTAAACCCTTTTATAAAAGATATTGGAAACAATTTGCTATAGCTATTTTTGGTATGATTTTGGCAAGCGGAGGAACTGCTGGAAGTTTTTATGCTTTAGAGCCTATTTTAAATTATATTTTCGTTGAAAAAAATGAAGCTTTACTTTATACAGTGCCTTTTTTGCTAGTATTGATGTATTTTTTTAAAAATCTTGGAACTTATTTGCAAAGTTTTTATGTTTCTTTTATAGGAACAGATATGTTAAGAGTATTGCGTGCTAGGGTCTTAAAAAATATTTTACGCTTGGATATGGATTTTTTTAAACGCTATAGAAGTGGAGAGCTTGTAAGTCGTTGTACTAATGATATTAATGCGCTTCAAAGCATAGTATCAAACATTATTCCTGATTTTTTTAGAGAGCTTTTAACTGCTATAGGACTGCTTTCGGTAGTCTTGTATCAAAGTCCTACTTTGGCTTTTTTTGCTTTAGTGATTTTGCCTTTAGCTATTTTCCCTTTGGTGTGGTTTGCTAAAAAACTTAAAAAATATGCAAGAAATATACAAGAGACAAATTCGGATTTACTTTCTTATTTGGGTGAAATTTTTTCAAATATTGAATTGATCAAAGCTAATGATAATGAAAAAAAAGAAAGTGATAAATTTGCCAAGCATAATGATACTTTATGTAAATTAAACCTAAAATCCGCACGTATTGATGCACTTACAAGTCCTTTAATGGATATGATGGGTTCTGTTGGAGTTGCTGTGGTGATTATTGTAGGGGGTAGAGAGGTTATCAATGGTTCTATGAGTGTGGGAAGTTTTATCAGTTTTGTTTCAGCACTTTTTGCGATATATACTCCTTTAAAGCGTCTTTCGTCTTTATATGGAAAGCTTCAAGGTGCTATTGCGGCAAGTGAAAGAACTTTTTATTTATTGGATTTAGAACCTCAAATTAAAGGTGGAAGCAAAGAATTAAAAAACATTGAAAAAATTAGCTTTGAAAATGTTGAATTTGCTTATGAAAACCCGCATAAAAGTGTTTTAAAAGGCGTAAATTTTGATTTTGTTAAAGGGCAAATGCTTGCTCTTGTAGGGACAAGTGGGGGTGGTAAATCTTCTATTATTAATCTTTTGATGTATTTTTATGAAAAGCAAAAAGGTAAAATTTTACTCAATCAAGAAGATATTAGCACTTTTACTATAGAAAGCTTACATGCTAAAATAGGACTTGTAACGCAAAATATTTATCTTTTTAATGATAGCTTTGCTGCAAATATTGCTTATAGCGAAGAGTTAGAAGAAGAAAAAGTCGTCCAAGCTTTAAAATTGGCCAATGCCTATGAATTTGTTAAAGAAATGGGCGGGATTTGGGCTGAAGTGAAAGAACATGGTAAGAACTTAAGTGGAGGGCAAAAACAAAGAATAGCAATCGCTAGAGCTTTATACAAAAATCCTGATGTGCTTATTTTTGATGAAGCAACTTCAGCTTTGGATAATGAAAGTGAAAAAGCCATAGTTAAAACTATAGAAAATTTAAAACAAGATAGATTGATTTTAGTGGTTGCACATCGTTTAAGCACTATAGAAAATGCAGATAAAATAGTAGTATTGGATAAGGGCAAGGTATTGGCAATAGGTAAAGATGAAGAGCTTTTACAAACTTGTTCTTTGTATCAAAAATTTAAAAGCAAAGAAAAAACAAAACCTAGCTTTAGTTAATTTTAGTTAGAATTTCAAAAAGGATTAAAAAATGGCTTATGAAATGATAAAACCTTTACTTTTTAAGTTAAACCCTGAGCATGCACACGCTTTGGTTGAATATAGCTTAAGGACTTTAAGCGCTAGTTTTCCAGGATCTTTAAGTTTTTTAGCGCATAAATATATAGTTGATGATGAGAGTTTAAGGCAAAATTTACTTGGACTTGATTTTAACAATCCTGTGGGTTTAGCAGGAGGCTTTGATAAAAATGCTACCATGATAAGACCTTTGAGTGCTTTAGGATTTGGCTTTTTGGAAGTGGGAACTTTTACCCCAAAACCTCAAGAAGGCAATGAAAAGCCACGCCTATTTAGACTTGTAAAACAAGAAAGTATACAAAATGCTATGGGTTTTAACAACGAAGGTGCTGAAAAGATTGCTTTAAGGCTTGCAAAAACTTATCCTTTTGTTTTGCCTTTAGGGGTAAATATAGGGAAAAATAAAATCACTCCAAATGACAAAGCCTTGGAGGATTATTTTACTTTGTTTAGAGATTTGAAGGATTTGTGTGATTATTTTATCGTTAATATCTCATCTCCTAATACTAAAAATTTAAGAGAGTTGCAAAATGATGATTTTTTAAATACCTTGCTTGAAGAAGCCAAAAAAATCACTTCTAAGCCTATTTTGATAAAAATTGCTCCTGATATGAAAATAGATGATGCTTTAAATTTATGTGAAAATGCTATTAAAAAAGGTGCAGATGGATTTATATTAGCCAATACTAGTGTTGATTATAGCTTGCTAGATAATAATCGTACTTTTGGTGGTATTAGCGGAAGGCTGATTACGGAAAAAAGTGGTATTTTTTTCAAAGAAGTAGCTAAAATTCTTTTTGGCAAAACCTTGCTTATTGCAAGTGGAGGGATTGATAGTGCTGATATTGCTTATGAGCGTATTAAAAATGGGGCTAATTTGGTGCAAGTTTATACAGCTTTGATTTTTAAAGGCCCTTCTTTGGTAAAAAATATCAATCAAAATCTTATAGAGCTTTTAAGAAAAGATGGTTTTTTACACATTAGCGAAGCTGTTGGGGTAAATTTAAAATGATTGCTTATGAAAAAATTCAATTAAAAAACAAGCTTGAAATTTATGCTTTGCCTGTAAATAAAAATAGCAATGTGATTAGCGTTGATATTTTTTATAAAGTGGGTTCAAGAAATGAGATTATGGGAAAAAGTGGCATAGCTCATATGTTAGAACATTTAAATTTTAAAAGTACTAAAAATTTAAAAGCTGGTGAATTTGATGAGATTGTTAAGGGTTTTGGTGGTGTGGATAATGCAAGCACAGGTTTTGACTATACTCATTATTATATTAAATGTGCGAAGAAAAATTTAGATAAAGCTTTAGAGCTTTTTGCAGAACTTATGGCGAATTTAAATTTAAAAGATGAAGAGTTTCAGCCTGAAAGAGCAGTGGTTTTAGAAGAGCGTAGATGGAGAACAGATAATAACCCTTTGGGATATCTTTATTTTAGACTTTTTAATCACGCATTTATGTATCATCCTTATCATTGGACTCCTATAGGTTTTTTTAAAGATATAGAAAATTGGAGTATTGAAGATATTAAAGAATTTCACAGCATTTACTATCAACCTAAAAATGCGATTTTGCTTGTAAGTGGCGATATAGAAAGTAAAGAAGTTTTTGAGCTTTCAAAAAAACATTTTGAGAAGATTAAAAATACTAAGACTATACCTAAAATTCACACAAAAGAGCCTAAGCAAGATGGAGCAAAAAGAATATATTTGCATAAAAACTCAGATACTGAACTATTAGCCCTTGCTTATAAAATTCCAAATTTCAAACACAAAGATATACCTGCTTTAAATGCTTTATCTGAGCTTTTAGGAAGTGGGAAAAGTTCTTTAATGAGTGAAATTTTGATTGATAAATTAAATTTAATCAATGATTATTATGCTTATGTTAATGATTGTATAGATGAAAATTTATTTATTTTTATTTGTAATTGTAACCCCAATGTTAATGCAGAAAAAGTAGAAAAAGAGCTTTTAAAAATCATTGATAAACTTAAAATGGGTAAAATTTCTCAAAAAGATTTGCAAAGAGTAAAAAATAATGTTAAAAGTGATTTTATTTTCTCACTTAACAATGCTAGTGCAGTGGCAAATATTTATGGTTCATATCTAGCAAGAGGAGATATCAATCCTTTGTTAAATTATGAGAAAGATATACAAAATTTGGAATTAAAAGATTTGATTTCTTGTGCTAAAAAATATTTTATTCAAGAAAATTCAACTACGGTAATTCTAAGAAAGGATTCAAATGGATAAAAATATTATCATTGGGGCGATGACTGCTCTTATTACACCGTTTAAAAATGGAAAAGTTGATGAGCAAAGTTATGCAAGATTGATTAAAAGACAAATAGAAAATGGCATCGATGCAGTAGTTCCAGTAGGAACAACAGGAGAAAGTGCAACTTTAACTCATGAAGAACATAGAACTTGCATAGAAATAGCCGTTGAGACTTGCAAAGGAACTAAAGTTAAGGTTTTAGCAGGTGCGGGAAGTAATGCAACTCATGAGGCAGTGGATTTAGCTAAATTTGCTAAAGAGCATGGTGCTGATGGGATTTTAAGCGTGGCGCCGTATTATAATAAACCTACGCAACAAGGACTTTATGAGCATTATAAGGCTATTGCACAAAGTGTAGATATTCCTGTGCTTTTATATAATGTTCCAGGAAGAACAGGTTGTGAAATTTCAACGGATACTATTATCAAGCTTTTTAGAGATTGTGAAAATATTTATGGAGTAAAAGAAGCGAGTGGAAATATCGATAAGTGCGTGGATTTACTTGCACATGAACCTAGAATGATGCTTATTTCAGGGGAAGATGCGATCAATTATCCTATACTTTCAAATGGTGGAAAGGGAGTGATTTCAGTAACTTCAAATTTATTGCCCGATATGATTAGTGCTTTAACTCATTTTGCTTTAGATGAAAATTATAAAGAAGCTAAAAAAATCAATGATGAGCTTTATAATATCAATAAAATTTTATTTTGCGAAAGTAATCCTATTCCTATTAAAACGGCTATGTATATAGCTGGATTGATAGAAAGTTTGGAGTTTAGACTTCCTCTTTGTCCTCCAAATAAGGAAAATTTTGCTAAAATTGAAGAAGTGATGAAAAAATATAAGATCAAAGGATTTTAATGAATACAGAATTTCAAGGAAAAACTTTAGTAATCAGCGGTGGAACTCGCGGGATAGGCAAAGCTATAGTTTATGAATTTGCTAAAGTGGGTGCAAATATAGCTTTTACTTATAATTCTAATGCGCAAATTGCTGATGAAATGGTGCAAGATTTGGAGAAAAATTATAAAATCAAAGCTAGAGCTTATGAATTTAATATCTTAGAACCTGAAACCTATAAAGAACTTTTTGAAAAAATTGATGTGGATTTTGATAGAGTGGATTATTTTATCTCAAATGCTATCATTTCAGGACGTGCGGTTGTAGGTGGTTATACTAAATTTATGAAGTTAAAACCAAAGGGAATTAATAACATTTTTACCGCCACAGTAAATGCTTTTGTGGTAGGAGCTCAAGAATCAGCTAAAAGGATGGAAAAAGTAGGGGGTGGAAGCATTATTTCTATTTCATCTACAGGAAATTTAGTGTATATAGAAAATTATTCAGGTCATGGTACAGCAAAAGCTGCTGTAGAAGCTATGGCAAGATATGCGGCTACTGAACTTGGAGAAAAAAATATCCGTGTAAATGTCGTAAGTGGTGGGCCTATTGAAACTGATGCTTTAAGAGCTTTTACAAATTATGAAGAAGTAAAACAGGCTACTATAAATTTAAGCCCTTTAAATCGCATGGGGCAGCCTGAAGATTTGGCTGGAGCATGTCTTTTTCTTTGTTCAAGTAAAGCAAGTTGGGTAACAGGACATACTTTCATCGTTGATGGTGGTACAACTTTTAAATAAAAATTAAGAAAAATCAATGGATTTTTCTTAAAAATATTTTTCAATCAAGTTTTAATTTCCATCCTAAAAAAACACTTAATAATGCAAGTAAAAAAATAAAATTTAAAGTCCAATTGCCAAAACCTATAAAACCTATAGATAATACGCTGTAAAAAAATCCTCCCACAGCTGAATAAATACAAATCGTACTTAAAGATCCATTTTCTGCCATTTTCTTACATGGGCAGATTTTATAAAATTTTTTATCGTTAAATTGATTTTTCTTTTTATTTCCCAAAAATAAACCAAAAAGGGCAAAAAGATTTAAAAAAATAAAAGCATATAATAAAATTTGATCTAATTCCATTTTAATATACCTTAAAAGTATCTAAGCCAAGAGGGTAAATGGGCTTGTTCTTCTTTTAAAGTGGTTTCTTGCCCATGCCCCGGTAAAAGTTTAAAATCTTCTTTGTAAGTCATAACTTTCTCTAAGCTTTGTTTCATTAAATTTGCATCCGAATAAGGAAAATCCCATCTTCCTATGCTTCTATAAAATAAAAAATCTCCACTAAACATGATATTTTTACCTACAATTTCTATCATAGTGCAACCTGGTGTATGTCCTGGTAAAAAGTGAAATTTAAAGTCAAGTCCGCCTATAGAAATGATATTTTCATCATCAATTAAATAATCCGCTTTGCTAGGCATAAAACCTTGATTAAAAGGATCTTCAAGCATAAAAGCATCATTTTTATGAATATAAATGGGGATTTGATAGGCTTGTTTTACTTTTTCATTATCCCAAACATGATCGTAATGTCCGTGAGTGTTTAAAATTGCTAAAGGATTTTTTACATGTTTTTTGATGAAATTTAGTGCATCAAAACCAGGATCAATGATAATTTCTCCATGCTCATCAAATAAAATATAACAATTTGTCTCATAAGCTCCACAAGCTTGTTTGATAATTTGCATTTTTTACCTCTTTAATAAAAAATTTGCCTTAAATAAATATAATTATACATTAAATTTTTAAAAGGCAAGCTTTATGGATTGGCAAAAGATAACAGAAAAAATGTGTGATTTTATACAAGAAAAAGTGAAAAATTCTCAAAGTCAAGGTGTGGTTTTGGGGCTTAGTGGCGGTATTGATTCTGCTTTAGTAGCAACACTTTGCAAAAGAGCTTTAAAAGAGAATGTTTTTGCTCTTTTAATGCCAACTCAAATTTCAAATAAAGCCAATCTCGAAGATGCTTTAAGGCTTTGCGTGGATTTAAATCTTGAATACAAAATCATAGAAATTCAAAGTATTTTAGATGCTTTTATAAAACAAAGTGAAAATACCACTCTAGTATCTTTGGGAAATTTTGCAGCGCGTATTAGAATGAGTTTGCTTTATGATTATTCTGCCTTGAAAAATTCTTTAGTCGTAGGTACTTCTAATAAAAGTGAATTGCTTTTAGGTTATGGTACGATTTATGGGGATTTAGCTTGTGCTTTTAACCCTATAGGATCGCTTTATAAAAGTGAAATTTATGCCTTAGCAAAATACCTTAATTTGCATGAAAATTTCATCAAAAAAGCTCCAAGTGCGGATCTTTGGGAAAATCAAAGTGATGAGGTGGATTTAGGTTTTTCTTATGCAAAAATCGATGAAGGTTTAAAAGCCTTAGAAACTAATGACGAAAAACTTTTAAGAACGCTTGATCCTTCTTTGATTGCCATGCTAAAAAATCGCATGCAAAAAAATGCTTTTAAGGGAAAAATGCCTGAAATTTTGGAAATTTAAACAATGAGTGAAGAAAAAAATTATGAACTTTGGCTTGATAATTATTTTTTTAAGCCTAATTTTTGGCAAAAATGCCTTGCTTTTATACTTTTTCCTTTAAGTGTGTTTTATGCTTTTTTTGCGATTTTAAATACTTTTTTTCGTAAAAAAATAGTTTTTAAAAAACCTGTTATTAGTGTCGGTAATTTAAGTTTTGGAGGTAATGGAAAAACCCCGCTTTGTAAAGCTATAGCAAGGGAATTTGATGGTGTTTTTATAGTGCTTAGGGGCTATAAAAGAAAATCTAAAGGTTTGTTTGTTGTTAAAAATCAAAATGAAATTTTATGCACCTTAGCACAAAGTGGCGATGAAGCTATGGAGTATGCTTTTGAAGAAAATATCAAAGGTGTGATTGTAAGTGAAGATAGGGTAAAAGGTATTGAAAAAGCTTTTGAGTTGGGAGCTAAAATCGTTGTACTTGATGATGCTTTTTCTAAATTTCATATTAAAAAATTTGATATTTTACTTGAAAGTAAAATCAAACCTTATTTTAATTTTACTTTGCCAAGTGGAGCTTATCGTTTGCCAAAATTTTATGAAAAAAGGGCTGATTTTATTGCATTAGAAGGTAGGGATTTTGTGCGTTATTCTTTTGTAAAAGAAAATCCAAAGGCTGTTTTGGTAACTGCTATTGCTAAACCTTTTAGATTGCATGAGCATTTTATCAAAGCAAGGGCTTGTTATTTTTTTAAAGATCATTATGAATTTAAAAAAGAAGAATTAGAAAATTTGCTAAAAAAACATAATTGCGATACACTAATGCTTACTTTTAAGGATTTTGTTAAAGTTAAAGATTTTGGTTTTAAATGTCAAATTATAGAATTAAATATAGAATTAAAAGATTCATTAAGAGAAAAAATAAAAACTTATATCAAGGAGTTTGAATAGTGAAATTGGTCGAGAGCAGAAATGTAAATAATGTATCAAGTTTTAAGGAAGCTTTGATTAACCCAAACGCCCCAGAAGGAGGGCTTTACTCACCTTTAAATTTGCCTATTTTTGAAGGAGAAAAATATGCCAATTTGTCTTATAAAGATTTTGCTTTAAAGCTTATAGAAAGTTTTGGTTTTGGTGAAGAAGAGCTTTTCAAAAAGGCTTTGAAAAGTTACGAAAGCTTTGATGATAAAAATACACCTATTTCTTTGCAAAAAATCTCTGAAAAAACCTATATTAACGAGCTTTGGCATGGGCCTACAAGAGCTTTTAAAGATATGGCTTTACAGCCTTTTGGTGTGCTTTTAAGCGAATTTTCAAAGGATAAAAATATTTTAATTATCTGTGCTACAAGTGGCGATACAGGGCCTGCAACCCTAAAAAGTTTTGAAAATGCAAAAAATGTTAAAGTAGCTTGTATGTATCCAAAAGGTGGCACAAGTGGAGTTCAAGAGTTGCAAATGCGAGCTTTAGATAAGGATAATTTGAAAGTTTTTGCTATAGATGAGGATTTTGACGCAGCGCAACGCACTTTAAAAGAATTGCTTTTTTCAAAAGATTTTCAAAATGAAATTAAAGCTTTAAATTATGAGCTTTGTGCAGCAAATTCTGTAAATTTTGGACGTATTTTATTTCAGATTATTTATCATTATTATGCGAGTTTAAAACTTTTTAATGAGTTTTTAGAAGAAGTGCAAATTATCGTTCCAAGTGGAAATTTTGGCAATGCTTTAGGAGCTTTTTATGCTAAAAAAATGGGAGCTAAAATTTCAAAAATCAAAATTGCTTCAAATGCGAATAATATTTTGAGCGAATTTTTTAATCAGGGCATTTATGATTTGCGTGAAAAAAGTCTTAAGAAAACTATTTCTCCAGCTATGGATATACTTATTTCATCTAATATCGAAAGACTTTTGTTTGCGAAATTTAAAGATAAAAGAACTAAAGAACTGATGAATTTGTTAAAAAATGAGAGATATTTTAAACTTGAAAAAGAAGAATTACAAAGTTTGCAAGAAGATTTTGAGGCGGATTTTTGCACCGATGAAGAATGTATGCAATTTATCAAACAAAGCAAGATTTTAATCGATCCGCATACCGCAACTTGTTTTAAAATGCTTGATCCTTTAAAACCTAGCATTATCACTTCTACAGCAGAATGGACAAAATTTACTCCAAGTATGATAAAAGCTTTATATGATAGGGATTCTAAGAATGAAAAAGAAGATTTAAAATTTATAGCTAAAGAGTTTAATGTCCAAGTTAAAGATGAAATTTTGGCTTTATTTGATTTGAAAAATAGCGATGAGAAGGTATTTGAAGCCAGAAATATAAAAAAAGAAATTTTAGATTGGATGCAAAAATGATTATTATCCCTGCAAGATTAAAATCAAGTCGTTTTCATGAGAAAATTTTATGTGATATAGGTGGAGTGCCTATGTTTGTGGCTACTGCAAGAAGGGTAAGTAATGTAGATGAAGTTTGTATAGCTTTAGACGATGAAAAGGTTTTAAGTATCGCTAAAGAATATGGTTTAAATGCGGTTTTAACAAGCAAAGATCATGAAAGTGGTACGGATAGGATTAATGAAGCTTGTAAGAAACTAGCTTTAAAAGATGATGAGATTATTATCAATGTCCAAGCTGATGAGCCTTTTATAGAATGTGAAAATTTATTAAAATTTAAAGAATTTGCAAGTTCTTGCTTGGATAAAAAAGCTTTTATGGCGAGTTGTTATAAAAAAATTACTCAAGAAGAAGCTATGGATCCTAATCTGGTTAAAGTGCTTTGCGATAAAGAAGGGTATGCTTTGTATTTTTCAAGAGCTAAAATCCCTTATGAAAGAGAAAATTACGAGGAAAGTTTTAAAGGGCATTTAGGCATTTATGCTTATAGTGTCAAAGCTTTAAGGGAATTTTGTTCTTTATCAAGTTCTGCACTTGAAAGAGCGGAAAAATTAGAGCAATTAAGAGCTATAGAAAATGGTAAAAAAATCAAAATGTTTGAAATTTCAACAACAAGCATGGGGATTGATACTAAAGAAGACTATGAAAGGGCTTTAAAAATTTATTTAGAAAAATAACTCCACCCCAAAACGGAACAGATTTTGCTTATATTATTTTAATATATTTAGATTGAAGGCAGAAAAATCTAAATCAAGGAATTAATATGAGTATCTTTAGCATCAATGATAACTCAAACTATAATTCTATACTTTCACAAGCAAAAGCTAATAAAGAAAGTAAAGAAAATTCTAAAATAAGTTTTGCTAATGCTTTTTTAAAACAAAATGCTAGTAAGTTAAATGAAATTCAAAATGCAAATTCACAAACTCTAGCAAGAAGTGAAGTATTAAATTCTACTAATACAACAAATACTAGCAATAATACTAATTTTAGTATAAGTAGTAAGACAAGTTCTCCTAATTATGATATATCAAGTGAATTTAAAAACTCTATTTATACTCTAAAATACAAACAAGCAGATATAAGTAATACTTCTACTAATACAGCCTATGGTTATAGTGTAGATAAAGATGGCTATATGGGAAGTGATTTTAACAAAGCTGCAGGACTTCCTGAAGATTTTAAGATACATAAATCTACTTTGGATGAGATA
>NZ_MJWZ01000032.1:0-424 GCF_001762535.1 Campylobacter sp. BCW_6889
AAACCAAGAGAAATCACTCTAAAAAAAGGGATGAAACTGGACAGATATGGAGATAATTCAGGTAGCTTTGTTTGCCCTTTTAAGGAGAAAAAAGGAGTGATGCCTTATGAAAAAAGATCATTGCCTTATGAAGATAATGAAGCCATGCAAAAAACCTATAAAAGATATGAAGTATTAGAAGATATTAATATGGAGAGTATGTTAAGAAAAAAAGATATATGTCAAAATGAAAGCTTAAAAAATAAAATTGAACAATCAATGAAAAAAAACGAATTCCATTCTCCGAAGATAGGAAGAATATCTCCATGCTTTGAACAAGAAGGTGGAGGAACACAGATTAAGCTTCCTATTTCCATAGAAGACTTAATGCAATTAGGTTTTATCAAACAAATATAATAATAAAGGATAGAAAATGACAAGAGAA
>NZ_MJWZ01000033.1:0-688 GCF_001762535.1 Campylobacter sp. BCW_6889
AAAGAACAAATTTATTTAAAAGCCCAAAAGGATTATGATGAATTAGTCCAGCATAATTTCACTCAAAGAATCTTAAATGATAAAGATTCTATAGTGGATGGAATTTATAATGAAAGGATTAAAAAGGTTCATACTCAAACCATAGACTTAGCTAAAAATGTCAATGTAGGAGGAGAATACTTAACTAATGTAGGCTTATCTAAAGATACCATAGTAGGATTAAGCAATACCTTAAATGTAGGGGTAGATAATAAAGTAAGAGTGGCTAAAAACTCTCATGAATATGTAGGAGAAAACAAAGACATAGAAATAGGTGCTAATCAAAATACTATTATCCATAAGGATGAGATAAGGAATGTGAAGGGAAATAAAAAGGAGGTGGTTGAGGGGCATTATGATATTAATATCAGTGATAAAATGCAAGTGTTAAGCGAGAAAGAGATGGATTATAAAAGCAAAGACAATATTCTTTTTACAAGTAATGAATCCATAGGATTTGAAAGTGATAAAAATACAAGCATGGTAGCTGATAATATCACAACTTACGCAAAAACTATTCATGAGTTAAAAGCCGATAGCGAAGCGACTATACAGGTAGGAGAAACAATTATTAATGCAAAACCTGATTGTGTTATCATTAAAGCAGGTGGAGTTGAAGTAACTATAGACTCTAATGGACTTGTGGTTA
>NZ_MJWZ01000034.1:0-8213 GCF_001762535.1 Campylobacter sp. BCW_6889
AAAGAACAAATTTATTTAAAAGCCCAAAAGGATTATGATGAATTAGTCCAGCATAATTTCACTCAAAGAATCTTAAATGATAAAGATTCTATAGTGGATGGAATTTATAATGAAAGGATTAAAAAGGTTCATACTCAAACCATAGACTTAGCTAAAAATGTCAATGTAGGAGGAGAATACTTAACTAATGTAGGCTTATCTAAAGATACCATAGTAGGATTAAGCAATACCTTAAATGTAGGAGTAGATAATAAAGTAAGAGTGGCTAAAAACTCTCATGAATATGTAGGAGAAAACAAAGATATAGAAATAGGTGCTAATCAAAATACTATTATCCATAAAGATGAGATAAGAAATGTGAAGGGGAATAAAAAGGAAGTGGTTGAGGGGCATTATGATATTAATATAAAAGAAACATTAAAAATCCAAACAGAAAAAGAGACTTCTATAAGAAGCAAAAATAATCTACTAATCACCACCAATGCTTCAATGGGCTTTGAAACAGATAAAAATAATACCTTTGTATCTGATAATTCATTATCGCAAACAAAAACAGATTATGAAGTAAAAGCAGGCAATCAAATCCTCCACCAAGTAGGCGATACTCAAATTGTTACTAAGGGAGATTATGTGATTATTAAAGCAGGTGGAGTTGAAGTAGTGATAGATTCTAATGGGCTTGTGGTCAAAGGTGGAGAGATTAGGGCAGAGTAATGGAAGCACTTAATCAAAAAAATAGTTTAAATATTAGGCTTTTAAGTTCTAATAATATTCTTCTGCATAATCAAGAATTTAAGCTTTATGAAATAGCACAGGGCAATAAAAATGAAATCAAGACTATTTTTACAACCAATAGAATGGGGGAAGCTCATTTAAATGCTAGTGAAATTTTTAGTAAAGAAGCACAAAGCTTTGAATTAATTTTAAACCAATCTAGTATTTATAAAAACAAACCCATCTATAATCATAGATTTTTATTAAGAAGTTATGAGTATGGGCATTGGTGTGAAATAAAATTTGAAAGAAAGGCAGATAAAGGCTCTATAAACTCTATTAGGCTAAAATCCAAAGAATTTACCTTAGAAAATAATGAAAAAATAGTGCGTAATTTCTATACTTTTGGTGATATAGTAGAATTTGAAGCTATTTATGAGGATGCAAAAATCAAAGAAGAGCAAATTAAATGGGGTTATGTTTTTATTCAGGATAAAAACACCTTAGATAAGTTAAACAAAAACCAATTAACTAATGACAAAAAGGAAAGTTCTTTATTTGATGAAGAAATTTTAAAAGATTGTTTTTATATTGAAAAAGAAGAAGATAAAGCCCTATTATCTTCTTCTATCATTTATAGACATTTAGAAAACAACAAAGCTTATTGTGGAAAACATCTTAGTTTGCAACTACCAAACCCTAAAGACACACAAGAGCAAAAAACACTATTAGTCTTTGCTTATAAAGAAACACCCAATTATAATGCCTCTTATCTTATAAGAATTAATGATTATCCACAAATTACCATTGATTGCACTCTAGCAGAAACACTAAGGGCACATACAAACAAAGATGAAATCTCAAGGCTTGGTTGGGGGGTAAGCTATATCTGTCAAAGATTATGGCATGATAATCCAAGTGATGCTAAAGAATTAAAAGATTTAACCTTTAGAAGCTCTACTTCACAAGATTTTATAGATACTATCCCTAATGAAACAATGAAAACAATAGTAAAGGAGATATTGCCTAGAGTAGAGATGCAACAATTAAAGACTGACAACACAAAATCAAGAGATAAAGCAAGATTTTATGCGGAATTAGATTGGGATAGTTTTTATATGAAGTTTCCTATAATGCAAGAGCTAAAGGGCGAGTATATGAATCTCAAAAAGCTTTTTGGAGAAGAATCTGATTTTCAAAAACAATTCGAAGATTTTCTTAATGATGCTTTACTAGATATAAAAAACATTAAAAACACACAAGAATATACAATGGCACTCAATATCCAAGCAATGAAAGAGAATAAGACGAAGAATGCAGAAGTCTTTAAGCTATATAAAAAAGAGGAAACACTCCCAGAAACTCATAAAGCTATAAAAGACTTACAAAAACCATCAGATATTATCGATAATAGTTTATATTTTCAAAGGTTTGATATAAAAAATGATGTGTTTTTACCGCATTTAGGCTTAAGTAAATTTGATGCATTTTCATTGCAAAACTCCATACAACATGAAAAAGAAGTTTTAGATAAATTCCACTCTAACCCAAAATACAAGCAGAATTTTGCTCTATACTCTATCGCAGGGGCTTTTAATATCTTATATATACCAAGCCTTATACAAATCACGAGAGTTACAAGATTCTATAATTACCATTCTTTATATGCTGCGTGCAAAAAGGTGCGTGCTTTTATCATTGATACTGTGAATTTTAATAATAATGGTAGCGATCAGCCTATTGGGGCATGGGATTATGAGAAGGTAGGATTTGATTTATATAATTCGATAATGCAATACCGAAATACAAAATTTCATTTTAAATATACCTCACCAAAATCATTCTTATTTCCCTTATATAATTCAGACTTTCTAAAAACAAAACAGTATTTTAATCTAGGCTTAGATTTCTTTTTATATAGCTCTACATTTTTGGATATGGATTTTAGTCATACGCAAATGCAAGATACTGCTTTTATAGTGGGGAAGTAAGATGTTTTTTGCTGGTGGTGATTATGAGCCTTTTATATATGGGCTTAGTCTTATTGCATACTATTTTCTACCCCTTTATTGTCTGACGCTTTTATTGTATAAATATAAGCCTCAATATGTGAATCTTACTCTACATATTGGAGCTTCAGTGTTGTTATACTTAGCTATGTGGGTAATATTTGTCGATACAACTATTATCAGCCTTTTTGAAATTTTTCAAATGTTTTTAATCCCCATTATCTTGCAAATTATACATCTTACCTTTATACTCTATGCTATTATCTATACTTATTTTGATATGCAAAAGATTTCATTTACAAAGAGACTAGGCAGATATATCGTTTCATTTTTTATTGGGATTGGACTACTTATCCTTTCTTTTGTAATGATGTATGCTATTGGATATTATATCAGCTCATGGTGTGATAGATATTATCTTAAAATCGATGAGAGAAATGAGGCGATTCGCACTATAACTTTTTATGTTCTTGTTGTGGTTTTTCCCAGTATAATTGCACTACTCCTTAGCTATATCCTCTATAAAAATCATAAGTCATTTTTTACTAAGATTCTATATAGAATCTTATCTATGATAGGCAAGGACAAACCATAATGCAAAAACTTATATATCAAAACCACGACTACCAACAAATACAAATCCAACAAACACAGAAACATTTCAATCTTGGTTGTGATTTTATAGTTGCAAGCAAAGGTTTTAAAAATATTAAGATTCCAAATAATTTGGATACAAAGAATCTATTGAGGATTATAGTAAAAAGTGAGGCGAGATAATGACTGATGGATTTGGGTTTTTAGCATATGTCTTTACATTGCCTGTATTGATTCTTGGTGGTATATCTTATGTATGTATAGTATTTTTGATAAGATTTCAAAGCTTTTGTGGGTTTGTATGTTCAAAAAGTTTTTGGATTGCTTGGCTTTTTTCATATTATTTATTATTTTTGATTATCTGCATTACTTGTGAATGGGAGTTATTAATAATGTATATCTGTGGTATTTCTTTACCTTTGGTATATTTTTTAAGAAAATTTTTTATGCAATCACATTCAAATCTAGCTCTAAACGAATTTTCATTATGGATTATCCCAATGAGTATTTTCTCTCTTTGTATTCATAGTAGCCTGTGCGTTGCTATTGCATGGATGTTAATATTTTTTCAAACAAATTATGATACCCAAACACTTCAATCTTGGCTTAGATTTCTTTTTATATAGCTCTATATTTTTAGATATTGTGCTAGAGGAGTAGTTATTATGTTTGAAGCGACAAAAAATACAGAGTAAATTAAAGGAGTTCTTATGCAAAAGTTTTTAATAGTTTTAGGATTGTGTTTAATGTTAGCCATTAGTGCTAATGCACAATCCCCAAAAGAAGCCAAACCTAGTTTTGATTGTGCTAAAGCAAGTACAAAAGTAGAAAAGATGATTTGTAATGATAAAAGTGGGGAGTTACAAAAACTTGATAGATTGTATTCTAAACTCTATTTTTCAATACTAAAGAGTATCCCTAAAGATACAAAAGAGGGGCAAAAAACAAGAGAAAAACTGAAATATTTTAATCACTCTGTTATGAGTAA
Source organism: Campylobacter sp. BCW_6889 (assembly GCF_001762535.1). Lineage (NCBI taxonomy): Bacteria > Pseudomonadati > Campylobacterota > Epsilonproteobacteria > Campylobacterales > Campylobacteraceae > Campylobacter > Campylobacter sp. BCW_6889. The sequence goes on from NZ_MJWZ01000034.1 coordinate 4,306, forward strand.
TAGAAATATATTTCAATGCTATTTTGTTGCACCATTTGAGACAAAAAAACAAGAAGACCGTCAGTCTAATTATTGCATAAAACAAATTTATTTAGAAGCGATTGCTACTTTAGCTTTTAAAATGATAGATAGTGGAGTTAATAGAGAAAGATGGGGCTTTAATGAAAGAGTGAAAGATTTTGTTGTCCCAATTGAAAACTCTAATGGAACCTACGATATGAACGTAGGGTTTTTATCCAATTATAATCTATTTAACAATTTTTTTGAAAACACTACTCAAAGCATTGTTATAGATTTTATGGCTTACAATATTATGCAGTGGAATTACTTTCTTGTAGATGTTCGGATTAATGAAGCAAATGCAGATTTATTTGATGAAGCGGTAGAAAAATATAAAATATACTATGAGAAGCTCTATCAAGCTTTTACAAAAGATAAAAAACTTAATAAATTATTAGGAAACTAAATGCCAATTAAGACAACAAATTTAAGCTATGAGGAATTTAAAAGCTTACAAATAAATAAAATTAATTTCTATTTAAAGGAGGAGTTCTTATGCAAAAGTTTTTAATAGTTTTAGGACTGTGTTTAATGTTAAGCATTAGTGCTAATGCTCAATCTCCAGAAGAAGCTAAACCTAGCTTTGATTGTGCTAAAGCAAAAAGTAAGGTTGAAAAGATGATTTGTAATGATGAAAGTGGGGAGTTGCAAAAACTTGATAGATATATGGCAAAGACATATAAAGAACTAAGACAGAATCTAAACAAAAATGAGCAAAATAAGCTTTTAACATCGCAACGATTATGGCTTCAAACCCTAAATCAATGCAAATCTAAAGAATGTGTAAAAGAGCTTTTGCAAAATAGAGTTGGAGAATTGCAAAATTACACAGCACACACGGGCAATGTGTGGCTTGGGACTTATACATTACAAGAAAATCTTTATATGGGGAGCTTTACAATAAAAAAGTGTGATAAGTTTAATATTTGTGAAGCTAGATATGAGGCTATCCTAAATAAAAGTGAATTTAATGATATGCACGAATGCGATATAACTTTGAAATTACAGATAAAATCTCAACAAGAAGCTATAGCTTTAAATGATGATAAGGATTTTGCAAATTGTAAAATTTATATTAGGAAAAATCAACAGGGTATTGTATTTATAAGAGATGAGAAAGTATTTAATTCACCCGATTATTTTTGTAGCACAATGTGTGGCAACCAAACGATATTTGAGTGGGGAGATATCTATAAAAAGGAAATGCAATAATGCTTTATGATGTTAAAAAATTAAATGAAAATGATTATAAAAAAGAATGTGCAAAGCTTCTTATTGCTTTTGAAAATTCAAATTATAAACAAGAAAATGCTATACATATTGCAGGCAATGTAACTATTGGATATGGACTTGATTTAAAGACAGGAAATAATCCAAAGTTACTTTTAGAAGGGTATTTACCAGATGATTCTAAAAAACTTAAAATAGGAGATGAAGAATTAACTTTTTATGAAATTATAGAGAAATATAGAGCCAATAAGGCAGGTTTTACAGACCCAAAGATAGCAAAAGGTTATTTACAAAATAAAGTGTTTAATTTTTCGCTTACGCAAGAACAAGCCCAAGAAATTTTGGAAAGAACCTTTGATTCATATAAAAAGTATATATCACAATATATTGGCGATAACTTGTTGGAATATAGTCAAGAAAAAGCTTCCTTGGTTTCTTTACATTATCATGGCAGATTTAATAATATCAAAGATAATATTCGAGATTCTATTATCAAAAATTCGAGATTCCTATTGTGGTTTTTAATACGATACAAAACTAACCCAAAAAACTTTATTCCATTTCTTATTAGGGCTTGCGATGAAGCCGATATTTATCTATCTAATCCAAATATTAATAAAATAAGTCTTATTTTTGATGTGTTTTCTTACTTAAATATCAAAAGGGAAATAATTAAATATAGAATACATAAAATCAATACAAATAGAACAAGCTCCAAACAAGTTCATAAACAAGATACACTATATAATTTAGCACTTTGGTATGAAAACGATTTAGATTTTATACCTTATCAAGATTATATTATCGATTTAAAAAAAATTCAAAAACTTAAACCAATTTCACAACTTACCAAAAAGCCCATAAATGATATTGTTGCAACCCTTAAGCCTCATTTAGATTACCTAAACACCCTCACTCAAAAAAATTTTAGCTTAGATAATATTTATTGTATTGCTAATTATTGTGAGAATTTAGGTGCTAATAAATTGGATAATGTTACCTTGCTTAATAAAACTTTAAGACAAAAGTTTGAAAAACTAGAAGCAAATACACCCCATAATATTCTTATCCTCTATCCAAATCCTACTCCATCTATTATACAAATAAAACAACCTAAAAATACTTTTATTACCCTACTTATAGGAGCAAAAGCAAAAATAGATTGCACTAAATTGATAGAAGATCAATGTGAGCTAATGTATTTAAAATATGATCCAACACAAGAAGAACAACAAGCAATTAATCCACAAGCTTTTTCTTGTAGCACCCAAGAAGAACTTATTTTAAAAAAAGAAAATGAAATATACTTTAAAACAGTAAAAAACAATATATCATATTTTATTAATAAAAACGATGGGATTTTAAAAGTTGCTCTTACTAGCAATGAAGAAAATGCTATAGAATTATACAGTTTTGCTAAAGAAAATCAATTTAAAATTTTACAAGATAAAGCTTCAAAGATGCTAAAAATCTATTTAAAACTAGAAAGATATAGTAGCGAAGAGATTTTATTACATAGAGGGGGAAATTTTGAATTAACACTTAATAATCTTAAGATTTTAGATAAAAATGGAAACAATTATGAAACCATCACTAAAATATTTCTTCATAATTGTGAGAATAGAAGGATTTATGAAAGTTTAAAATTAGAGTATCAAGAAGGCATTTATAAGAGTAGTTTTAAGATTGATTTAATTTTAGATGAAAACTCTTCTTTTTTTAAAAGAGCTACAAAATGTATTATAGCTACAAAAACCTTAGAAGGCTTTAGCACAAGTCAAATGCACAAAATTGGAAATGTAGCAATAGTCTCTTTAAGTTCTGCAGATAAGAAAGGTGGAAGCTATACTTTTACAAATAAAGTAAGCATGCAAGATTTTGGAGAAAATCTTCATTTAGATGCCGAGATAAATGGATATGAAAAACAAATCAAAAATTCAAGAAAGAATTTATATATCACAGGTATGCAAGCTTATAAAGACAAAGAACAGCAAAATACTACTGATAAAATCCCTTACAATGAAACTATTTTTATTAGAGCCTGCTTAAATAATGAGGAGAAATTTTTCTTCGATGAGACAATTAAATGGGCATATTGTGTAAAAAAAGAAGAGGAATTAGAATGCAATCAATCTAAAATTAAGATTTTAGAAAATCTTCAAGGAAATGATATAGCCTTTAATACTTCTATGCTTTCACAAAATGATAGGAATATACTTTATAATATAAATGAAAAATATCAATTAATCTTATTTGCTTATTTTAATAAACCTGCTTTTAAAACAACACAAGGAATAACGCATTTAGTGTTAAAATGACTAAAGATTTAAATTATGCAAAAAAGCCATTGAACTTACCCTCTCAAATATAAAAGATAAAGAACAAATTTATTTAAAAGCCCAAAAGGATTATGATGAATTAGTCCAGCATAATTTCACTCAAAGAATCTTAAATGATAAAGATTCTATAGTGGATGGAATTTATAATGAAAGGATTAAAAAGGTTCATACTCAAACCATAGACTTAGCTAAAAATGTCAATGTAGGAGGAGAATACTTAACTAATGTAGGCTTATCTAAAGATACCATAGTAGGATTAAGCAATACCTTAAATGTAGG
>NZ_MJWZ01000035.1:0-4980 GCF_001762535.1 Campylobacter sp. BCW_6889
TCAAAGTATTTATGATGAACTTTATAAATTAGAAGCAACGACAGATTTTACTTTTGAAGAACTTCAAAACTATCAAGCTTATATCTTTTTAAACTCCACTCTCCTTACAGGATCAAATGAACTTCCTAATAATCCTTTTTACTTTGGAGAATTAGATCAAGATAATACTATAAAACAAGATACACCTAGTTATTATTTTTCTCCTAAAGATGAATTCAAATGCAAATCATAAAGGATAAAATAATATATGAAAACAAGCCAAATATATGAAACTTTATAAATATGCTAGAATGTGCTGGACTAGGTATTCTATAAATTTAAATGAGAACATGCTTAAGGAATTTCTAAAAAATATAAAAACAATAGGATGAAATAATGGATGAAGAACTTTTTTGGGAAAACATTGTTCCAGTAGGACATATTAATGAAGAAACTTTAAAGAGCCAAATTTATATTAATAATATAAATTTTAGCACTTTGCAATATGATGAAACAGTTTTACCTACAGAATTAGAGTGTTGTTATAATGAATTTAAATACTATCAAAAAAGCAATAATGAAATAGCAACACTAGGTTGGGCTATTAGCTATCAACTTCAAGTATTGTGGCAAAATAGCCCTAAGATAGATACAATACAAAATTATCATCTCCCCGTAAAACAAAATAAGCCTAATAATCCCCAAGCAGAACAAAGACTAAAAGAAATACAAAATTTCTTACAAAGTAAAGGTATAGAACCCCTTATTTTACATTATACCCCTTATCCAAACAACACACAAACCCAAGAGATGAAAAGACTAAGGCAAAATTCAGAGCGTTTTTCTCGCCATATAGATAATAAAACAAATGAAGTAAGAGAAGAAAGGCGTTCTATTAAATTTTACACTACGCTAGATTGGGATAAGTTTTATTCTCATTTTCCTATAATAAAAAGACTAAGTAAAAAATTTCATACAAAAGAAGACATATACACTCAAAATTTTACAAAGCAAATAGAAATAATCTTACAAAAAACTCATAATATTTTGATATTAAAAAATTTGCCTCAAGGAGAATATAAATTTGATTTTGCTATCGATATAAAAGAAAATCGAAGCGATAAAAATGAAGAATCTTATATCATCATTAAAGAAAATGATGAAATTTCAAAAGATTATAAACGCATTTTAGACTGTAAGCCCTATGAGCTTGATACTTTAAATTGTCAATATATAGGTGTGGGTGATGATGAGTTTTTCAGACAAATTCGGGAAAATTTACAAGTAAATATCGCAAAGCAATTTGATACAGAATTTTCTCTTACTTGGTTTATTAAAACATATTTAAGAACGCAACCATTGACAATGAGCACTATGTTAGGTTATGATACATCGGAGATTGGGGAACAAACTTATGATGAACTCATGCAAGATCTATCTCTTTATGCTTGTAGTGGTAAATTTTCTTTTAATTTTGTTCCTTCGAAATTAAGCATTAAAAAAGAAATTCAAGGAGATAGAGAAAAGGTATCATACCGCGTTGATGAAATGCTTGTTTATGTTTATGATAGCTTTGATTTTTTAGATCAAGGACATGAATTTGATGATAAGGGAAATTTTATCAAGCTAGGACAACCTGTTGGAGCTTGGGATTTTAATGAAAAGAGTTTTAGTATTTGGGGTTCTACAAGACAGATGGAAACTTATAAACCAAAGAAATATTTATTTTTTATACCACAAATAACCTTTGCTGATATTCTACAATCCCCAAAAACCAAGCAATACTATCTTTACAATCAAGATTACCAAGACTATCAAAAATTCACTCCTTATGGTTTGGACTTTAAACTTTATAGTAAGGATTTTATCGCTAAACTTGATTTTAAAGATAAAGCTTATAATGTGCTTTATAATACAGGAGTTTAAATGGGAGAAGATATTACATTTTCTATTTTTTGGGGTTTATTTGGATTTATTCTTGCTTTTACTAATATAAAATTTTATCTTACAACTTTAAGTGTTCTTATTGCCTTTTCTATTTTAAATTATTGGATGAGAATTAACATAAAAGAATTTGTAAAATCTTATTTTTTAGTATATTTTATTATCTTTTTTATGGCTATTGTTATCATATTTTATCTTACCTATGGTATTGAAACTTCTAGGGATCTTGCATTACTTAGCTCTCTAGAAGCTAAAGAATTGTCACCGCAAGAATATAAAGCATATAATTATTTTGGATTTTTGACTTGTATAACTATGTTTTTTTTTACAATCACATTTTTTATACTTCCTTGTTTATTGCAAGCTTATTTATTTAAATGTTATAGCACAGAAGAAAAACGCAAAAAATTAAGTTGGCTTATAGGGTTTGTGTGTAATATCTTTTTATTAATTGCGAGTGTGTATGTGGTATATGAAAATCTTTAAAGACTATCAAAAATTCACTCCTTATGGTTTGGATTTTAGACTTTATAGTAAAGATTTTATCACTAAGCTTGATTTAAAAATAAAGCTTATAATGTGCTTTATAATACAGGAGTTTAAATGGGAGATAGTATTACGCTTTCTATTTTTTGGGTTTGATAGGATTTATTCTTACTTGTAGTGTTATAGAATTTTATCTTATAGCTCTAAGCGTTCTTATTGTCTTTTCTATATATAAATTATTGGATTAAGATTAATATAAAAGAATTTGTAAAATCTTATTTTTTAATATCTTTTATTATCTTTTTTATGGCTATTGTTATCATATTTTATCTTACTTATGATCTTGAAACTTCTAGGGATCTTGTATTGCTTGGTCCTCCAGAAATTGAAAAATTATCACCACAAGAATATAAAGCACATAATTATTTTGATTTTTTAGACGGTATAACTTTTATTTTTTTTACAACCACATTTTTTATACTTCCTTGTTTATTGCAAGCTTATTTATTTAAATGTTATAGCACAGGAGAAAAACGCAAAAAATTAAGTTGGCTTATAGGGTTTGTGTGTAATCCTATATTAATGGCGGGTGTGTATGTGATGTATTAAAATCTTTAAAGACTATCAAAAATTTAATATATTTGATATAATATTCATTTATCTTAAATATTTAGAAAAAAAATGGATAGAGAATTATTTATAACAAGGCTTGCTTTTATAAACAATGATGAAATAGACACAATAGATAAAAATTCATCCATAGCATATTTAAAAGCCTTATATCAATGTGAAAATTCCATAGCTATAAATTATAATCAAGAAGATCTTTTCACCCAAGCTACCGCTATAAACAATCTAGGCTATAATTCTACTTTCACAAAAATCTTCATCCTAGATAAAGAAAAGCTCAATGATACCTATCTTGATGCTAGAAAAAGGCTTTATAAATCTATCAATACTTTAAAAGAAAAAAGAAATGAAAAAATAAAAGATATCCAAGACTATTTAAATAAAGAAATTTCCTTACAAGATAATCTAAATAATCAAAGCTTTAATACTAAGGAAAATGATGTTAATTTAATTTTAAACGAAGTATTTAACATAGAGCAATTTTATGATAAAAATACCAATACCATAGTATTAAAGACAAATAATATAAAAATCATATTCTTAGATAAAGTAAATTTACAAGATTTGCAAGATAATTCTAACAATACTTCTTTCATCTCTATGTCAAATTTGATCCATATTTATGATAATCATTGTGATATTTTTGCAAAAGATAGAAGTGTTTTGGATATAAAGGACATAGAAGAAAAATATCAAATAGATTTTAAAAGTTTAGATATAAAAATCTTTTTAAACTCCACTCTCCTTACAGGCTCAAATGAACTTCCTAACAATCCTTTTTACTTTGGAGAATTAGATCAAGATAATACTATAAAACAAGATACACCTAGTTATTATTTTTCTCCTAAAGATGAAAGCAGTGGTTTAGGAAGACTTAGTATCTTTTATAAAAATGATGAACTTTGCTTGCTTAATTATTCTATTATAGAAAATTCTTTAAATATCAAATTAGAATGTTTAAGCAAACAAAGCTTAGAGTATAAAGACTTAATTTCAAACACTTTAAAAGAACAAAAAACCACACAAGTAGATAAAAAACAAGCTATAGCTAAACTTCATGCTCTTTTAGAAAATCAAAACCTAGAATGTATCCATGGAGGTAAAGTCATACTTAAATCAAACAAAGGAAAAACTTTTAAAGATGATGGTGTGCCTATTATGCTAGAAAGTGATTTATTAAACTCTAGTATAGTAGCTTGTCCTAATACTATAGCAGGTGTAAGTGTTCCTTGTACTAAAGTTGTTAATGTAAAAGGATCCTTATCTCAAAAGAAAGTCAATAATGAATATGTAATCTTACAAGAACTCATATCAGCTTGTATTAGTGATAAAGGTTTTCCTTTAAAAGTAAGCTTTACTCCTACTAAGTTTAAATTTGATCACAGCTTTAATCCTAAAGAGGGCTTAGGAGAACAAAGTAAAAATCAAATAGAGTTAAAAGAACCTATAATAAGACTTCATTATAAAAGTGATAGATTTCAAAAAGATAATTTACCTATCTATAATCTTTTAATCAATAATGAAAAAAAAGAACAAAATAAGGCTTTAAATGAATTTAATATAGATTTAAAAGATTTAAAAGATATAGAGGATATAAATATTCTTAATCAATTCAAACAAGACTTTAGTAAAGATTATGAATTTAAAGAATTAAATCTTAGCTTTGATACTAATTTAATCAAACTTTATTTTATTATCTCAAAAAACATTGCTAAAGTTTATAAAAGTGCTTATAAGGAATTTGAAAACAAAGATTTAGGAGTAGGGTATTTTACACAGCTACATGAGTATGATAAAATCATCAAAAATGCTTTAGAAGATAATAAAGAATTAAACGAATATCATTTTAGTTTTTTAGCTCCTGCAAAAATGCAAAATTTAAAACTTCAAATCGCACAAGGACTAGATGAAATCTTAGAAGATGAAGATAGAAAACAAGAG
>NZ_MJWZ01000036.1:0-1901 GCF_001762535.1 Campylobacter sp. BCW_6889
TCTAAAAAGATAGTTTTATCTTTAGCTACTATTTCTTTCTTAGCGAGTTGTGCTAATGCTACACTTACTCCTGAAATAAAAACTTATGATGAAGCAAATAAAAATACTAAAGCTAGATCAGCAAGTGTTTATGCTCCTCAAGCTAGGATTAATACGACTGTAAGTAGTTCAGAAACTAGCACAATCAACATTACCGATCAGGGACCACATACCATAATAATTCAATCAAATGGAACTCTAGGTAGTATAGGCAATACAGATAGAATCATCTATGCTCATGCTAGTGGTAGCAATATCCTCACTCTTACCAATCTTACCAATAAAGGAACTATTAACGGTAAGGTAGCTGTAGAACATGATAACAATTTTAAAGGAACCATCACTGTTAACACCTTTGAAAATACAGGTCAAATCAATGGTCAAATTTACATGGGAATTTGGGGAGGTAACTCAGGAACTCTCACTGTGGATAAATTCGAAAATAGTGGGACTATAGTAGGCTCTAACGACCGAGGAGTACTTTTCGAAGGAAAAAATACTAATATACAAAGCTTTGTTAATAGTGGTTTAATTAGTGGGAGCGAAGGTGTAACAATGATTAGTGGAACCATAGAAAATTTTACCAATAGTGGAACCATAAAAAGCACAGGTAATACCGAGCCTTCTATTTATATAAATGTATCATCAGGTGTATATTTATTTGGAGGCACAATAAAAAATTTTACCAATGAAGGCTTAATTTCTGGTATTGCGGGTGTAAGTTTAGCTCAAGGTAGTATAGAAAATTTTACTAATCAAGGAACCATAGAGTCAACAAGTAGTAATAAAAATGCTGCAGCTATTTCTCTTAAAACATATTATGATGGTCCGTCTATTATTAAAAGTTTTATTAACGAAGGAAATATTAAATCAAAGTCTAATGGTATATTAGCAGAAACGGGTAATAAAATAGAAACCCTTGTTAACAAAGGCTCTATAGAAGCAGATTTAAATGGTATAAGTTTCTATGATTTTGATTATGGTAGTGGTAGTAAAATGGAACTAGGTAGCATCATTCTAGAAGATGGCAGTAGCATTAAGGCTGGAAACAATGGTATTAATATAGATAATGGAAGTTCTAAAGATATTGAAGCTGATGCCATTGAAGTTAAACAAGGTGCTATTGTAAGCGGCGGTAAATCTGGAATTTATATAGGAGGCGGTAAAGAAATCAACACTCAAATCACCATCTCAGGTGAAGTAAGTGGTGGAGCCGCTGGTATAGTTAATGAAGGTATTATAGGTGGTAGCAGTAGCGATGATGATAAAAAAGGTGGCATTATCATCTCAGGAGGTAGCGTTAGCTCTTCAAGTGGAGGCTCTGGCATAGTCAATCAAGGCAATGGTTCTATAGCAGGCGAAATCAAAGTAGAAAGTGGGGGTTCAGTTGAAGGTGGTATTACCAATACAGGAAGTGGTTCTATCTCAGGAAATATAGTAGTAGAAAATGGTGGTAAACTTGACTCCATCACTAACACTTCTAATTCTAATACAGGTATAAGTGGTTCCATCACTAACAATAGTGATAATAAACTTGAAATTTCCAATGGAGAAGGTGCTACTATAGGTGGAGGTATTACAAATAATGGTAATGCTGATTTAGTTATTTCCAACCAAGGCTCAGTAGGTAAAGATGATCATGGTAATACAGTAACTAACAATGGTAGTGGTAGTGTTGGAATTAAAGATTGGGTTGTTTCTACAGATAAAAATACAGGTAAATTAGACACTGTGGTTGTAGGTGGAAGCGGTGCAAATAATGTACAAGTAGAAAACATCACTGTAGATCAAAGCAATGTTAATCTTGAAGAATTAGGTAATATAAGCAATATCATCTCAGGTGTCAATCAAAACAATATTGG
>NZ_MJWZ01000037.1:0-424 GCF_001762535.1 Campylobacter sp. BCW_6889
TTCTCTTGTCATTTTCTATCCTTTATTATTATATTTGTTTGATAAAACCTAATTGCATTAAGTTTTCTATGGAAATAGGAAGTTTAATTTGTGTTCCTTTGCCTTCTTGTTCAAAATGTGGAGATATTTTACCTATTTTTGGGGAATGGAATTCGTTTTTTGCTTTTAATTTATCAATTTTACCTTTTAATACTTCATTCCCACTCATTCTAACCTTTCTATCAACACTCTCCATATTAATATCTTCTAATACTTCATATCTTTTATAGGTTTTTTGCATGGCTTCATTATCTTCATAAGGCAATGATCTTTTTTCATAAGGCATCACTCCTTTTTTCTCTTTAAAAGGACAAACAAAGCCACCTGAATTATCTCCATATCTGTCCAGTTTCATCCCTTTTTTTAGAGTGATTTCTCTTGGTTT
>NZ_MJWZ01000038.1:0-2080 GCF_001762535.1 Campylobacter sp. BCW_6889
ATCAAAGCTTAAAGATATTTCTCCACCTCCATTGGTTCCTATATTGCCAATATTGTTTTGATTAACACCTGAGATGATATCATTTATATTATCAAGTTGTCCTAGATCGAGATTACTCTCATCTATAGTAATTTTATCAGCACTTACATTTCCATTTCCACTTCCACCTACAACTATAGTGTCTAATTTACCCGTATCTTTATCTGTAGTAACAAGCCAATCTTCTATGACTATGCTACCAGATCCGCTGTTAGTTAAATGATTGCCACTATTATCTTTATCTATGGTTCCTTGGTTATTAACAAAGATGGTTCCACCACCTTCATTTTTAATACCACTTGTAATAGTCGCATCAGAATCATTTTTTAAACTTAAATTATTATTACTTTTATTGAAAATATTACCATAAATAATTCCATTGTCAGTATTTAAAATACCACTTCCTTTTGCAGAAGCAATAAGACCTTCATTTTCAATAGTGATACCGTGAGTTTGAACTTCTGTATCTTTTTGTCCAATGGTTCCAGTATTTATAATACCCCCATTACCACCTTGGATAGTTCCAGATACATTGATACTAGTATTTACTTGCTTACCACCGCCTATATAAATACCTGCATTACCACCTTCTAATCTACCCCCTTCTTTAACTTCAATACCTTCACCCTCAATACCATTTTTACTTCCATCTATATGGATTGCATCATTGCCTGCTTTAATAACACCACCTTCTTCTATAGTGATTTTACCAATATTAACGGGCTTTTTATTTGTATCAAATGCATAAAAAGTTATACCATTGTTGCCTGCTTCTATAGTTCCTTTATTTGTAAGGGTTTCTATCTTGTTGCCATCACCTATGAAGATAGCATTGCCGTTTTGATTTTTGATTAGGCCTGTGTTTTCAAAATTTTTAATAGTGGAGCTTGTTTGAAACCAACTTTGAATAAATATTGCTCCTGATAATTGTTTGGCTCCAGATGTTCCTTCTATAGTACCACTGTTTTTAAAATTATCTATAGTAGTGCTTGATATATTTATACCTACTCTTCCTGAAAGAATACCTGAGTTATCAAAATTTGTTATAGTAGAGCCAGAAAGATTAACTCCAGAGCTAGCAAATATAGCCCCATTAGGTCCTCCTGGATCTTTTCTTCCATCGCCTTTTAAGGTTCCGCTATTGATAAACGTTTGGATTGTAGAATTGCCAACATATATTGCTTGTGTATTCCAGTTATTTGGATCTTGACTACTACTTTGAATAGTGCCGCTATTTTTAAGAGTTTGTACATTAGTATGAGTAAACTGGACAGCTTCTTTATTTGTTGAACTTATAACTCCAGTATTGTTAAAATTATTAATCGTGGATTTATTATTAGCACCTCCTTCGAAAAAAACTCCTTGATTTTTATCAAAAGCTGTTATAGTTCCGCTATTTTCAAATTTATCCACAGTGAGAATTCCTGAGTTTTTATTTCCCCAAACTCCCATATAAATTTGACCATTAACTTGACCTTTATTTTCAAAGGTATTGACAGTGATGGTTCCTGTGAGGTTATCTTGGCTATTTTGTATGGCTACTTTACCATTGATGGTTCCATTATTGGTAAGATTTGCAAGAGTAAGAGTATTGCCATTGTTAGTAGAAGCATAAATAATATTACCCGTATTGTTTGTACTACCTAAAGTTCCACCTGATTGAATTATTATGGTATGTGGACCTGAATCGGAAATGTTGATTGTGCTAGTTTCTGAACTACTTACAGTTGTATCAATTCTAGCTTGAGGACTATAAACACCAGCTGATTTAGCTTTAGGATTAGCTTCATCATAAGTTTTTATTTCAGAATTTAATGTAGCATTAGCACAACTCGCTAAGAAAGAAATAGTAGCTAAAGATAAAACTATCTTTTTAGAATTTAAACAGGGTTCTTTAATCCCCCCCCCCCGTAGACACCTTACTTGAAATAATATTTTTACTCAAATATTTTTCTCCTTCCTTATTTAAAATGATTTATTTTGAAATTAATTTCATATTATTTATTTTTTAATAATAATATAAAATATAAAAATAAAATAG
>NZ_MJWZ01000039.1:0-6672 GCF_001762535.1 Campylobacter sp. BCW_6889
CAATTTAATCACCGCCTTTCTAGGTTATGATTAATGCCAAAGGTAGCCGCCTTTGGCATCTACCTTTTATAATTATACCAAACAAACTCTTTAACTTCTTAAAACAGTCCATGAAAAGATTTTACTTTTTATTCTTTAGCACTTTGTTTTTTGCACCTTCATTTTTATTTGGTGCAACTGAAATAGCTAATAGCAATTTAATTTATACTTGGGGTTATGGCGATGTGATGAATGAAATCATGCAAGCTGTTAAAGGTATAACCACTGAAACAAGTTATATCGTTAATGCAGCCTTAGCTATCTCATTATTGCTTTTTAGTATCAAAAAAGCAATGGATGGACAAACAAATCCTGTGTTTGAATTTGGAAAAATGTTTATACTTTTTGCTGTAGTGTGGCAGATGTTTTTAAGGGCGCCAAATGACAATAATCACCGCTTCATGATTCACGATGAAGTAACAAGTAAAGATTATGTCATTTCTCAAATTCCTATAGGCATAGGAAAAAGCTTTGCATTAATGACACAATTTGAGAAGGTTATCCTAGAAGCTATGGAAAAACATTTTTCAACTCCACAATCTACAAATTTCTCTAACGCAGGTTTAGGTTTTTCACTTCAAGTGATGAGTACTTTACCAAGCGTAAAGCTTTCGGCTATTGATGCAACTTTGCAAAAAAATATTGATTTTTATTTTAGAAACTGCGTTTCAGTAGGTATCTTGCTTAATCAACAAGGTAGAAATCTTTTTCAAAACTCTGATAATTTAATGCAAGATCTTTTCACAAACATAGGCAATGGCTCTCAGCTTACTCCTTTGTTTAAAAATAACAATAATGTTGAAGAACAAAGTGTTGTACCTTGTTCTGATGCAGGTCCTCAAATCGTTGAAATGATTCAAAACGATACAGATGAAGCTATGAAGATTCATGCTGCTTTGCTTGGTATGGTAGATGATATGACAAATTATGAGCAAAAGTTCTTAGGCGCTGCACAAATCTATAACGAACAAGCTGTAAGTGCTAGATCTTATTTACAGCAATCCATGATAATGCTTGCTTCTCAAGATGCAATCATTAATACCGCTAAATCAGTAGGATTAAATCCTGCTTCTGTGGCTGCAAATACTGCTTATGCGGATCAGCAATTTTATGCAAGTATGCAAGCACAAGGACACATGGCGCAAACTTATTTGCCTTTAGCTAAAGCTTATTTAACAGCTATTATCATAGGTTTATCTTGGCTTGTTGCTTTGCTTTCTATTGTATTTGGCTCTTACGCACATATTAAGATGTTTTTTACTCTATGTATTTGGATAGTGCTTTGGACTCCTATTCTTTGTATTATTAACTATCTAAATGATTATAATCTTATGAAAGTTGCACAAGTAATAACAGGTGGAAAAGCAGCTTTAAGCTTAGGAGATAACATGCTTATATTCAAAGAAGTAGCAAATAGATCAAATTTCATGAATTATCTTGTAATGAGTACTCCTGTTTTAGCTTATGCAATTGCTAAAGCAAGTGAGCAAGGATTTATAACTTTTGCTTCTGGATTATCTCAAGCTCTAACAGGTGCTTCAAGAGCTGCTGGAAGCTTTGCAAATCAGCAAGCCTTATCTACACAAACTAGCATTGCTGCTCCTAGAGGAGATGAAGTTTGGGCGATGAATGCAGGGGTAGTGAGTTTGCAAGGTGCTACTAGCATAGGAAGCAGTAGATATTCTACTACTAGCATAGCAGGGGGTGGAACAACTGTGGCTGATGTAAATACAGGTTCTAAAATAAGTGGTGATATGCAAGGCGTTACTGCTGCTAACATTGCAGGACTTAGTGCTAGTGATATGAAATCAAAACAAGCTTCTTTAGCAGGTGAAGTTTCTCAAGGTATTAGCGATGCTTTAAAAACAGGACAAACTTCTCAATCTGTTGCTAATATGGCATTTGATCATTCTGCCTCTCATGGTATTAATGCTCAAGCACAAGAAATCTTTAAAGCAAGCTCTACTATGGCATTTGATAAGATGGCTCAAGCAGGAGATCAAAGAGCGCAAGAACTTATGTCAGCACTCAAGGCAGGTGGCAGTATAGCAGGTGTAGTAGGTGGTAATGTGAGTATTACAGAAAAAGATGGTACAAGTAGAACCTTTCAGTTTACAGATAAAGAAATGCAACAATGGGCTAAGGACTTTGGGGATAATGTGGCTTCTACTTATGCTCGTGATGATTCAGCTAGAGCCTCTCTTAATAATGCTTTCTCAACCTTTACAGGTAAAGAATTCTCTCAAGTGCATTCAGCTATTAATAAATATAGCTCGGTTGAATCGTTTGCAAGCAATGTTAACTCTGATTCTGTGCCTAAAGCACTCAATAATTACATTCGTTCAGGTGATAATGCAGCAATTACAAATGCTTGGAATAGTGGTAATATCGGAAAAGCTATGGCAATGGCTTCTGATGATTTCCAAAGATGGAGCGTTAACAATCCACAACAACTCTCTAAATACTTTAACGCAGGAGATTTTAGTAGTCCGCAAAACACTATGGGTTCTGTAGGCATGCAAAATTATTATAGTCCTTCTACAGCTTCTGCAATCCATAAAGGCAATTATGGCACAGTAGATTCAGCAGCCGTAGGATTTGGAAATAGTTATGAAGCTGATAAGAAATCTATGGCAGAAGGACATTTTAACACTACAGGACAAAACACAGCTTGGGGACAAGGTAATTCACAAGGAACAGTGCAACAAGAAGTTCAAGGACAGGTTAATAATGCGGTAAATCAATTTAATAAAGGCGCTCCTGCAAGAACAGTTGATGATGGTGTTAAGGTTGCAGAAATGGCTGCTGATGGAGCAAAAGGTTCATTTAATAATACTGTAAATGCTTTAGGAACTGTAACTCAAACAGCCCTAAATAATCCTTCTCAACTTCTTGATTCTAAGTTTTGGACAGGTGCGAGAGATGCGAATGGTAATTTAATGCAACCTTCAAATGGCGGAAATAATAATTCTGCCCCTCCTGCGCCTAAAATACCTCCTGAATTTTTAAAATAAGCAAGCTAATTTAGGCTTGCTTATAAATATTGTTAAAATATGTTTTTGCTTTTTATTTGTGGAAATATTAAGTATGTAATAAAAATTTGAAAAATGTTTGCAAGAATGATAATTAAAATAAGCTAGAAATTTTTCTAGCTTTATAAAAATTAATTAAAAAAAACCTTTTCACCTTTTTTATTTTGTGTATATAATTCTCCTATACCTTCAGCATTAATAAAAGAAGGATCGTACATATGTTTATTATTTCTCGACTTAACTGTATCATCAACACAAACATCTATTAAACCAAAGAAAAAAGAAAATGTTTTTTTGATGATCTTTAAAACCACTTTCACTAATTCATAAGGCAATTTTAAAATACCTATGAAAAGATTTTTAACTCCACTTTTAGAACTATCTTTTTTAATACTTTTTATGGTTTTTATCCAAGCTAAAGCATAATATAAAATGAAAGCAGTTGCTATTAAGCCTATAAGTGTTTTTGTAAATATTTCATTCTTGCTTATAAATAAAATGCCTATATTAGTCAAAATCAATACAAGAAACACAATAAAAGTGATCTTTAATTTCATATTTACTGCTTTATCCATCTTTATTCCTTTCAATTATAACTTATTCATATTTTTAATAAAATTATACCATATTTTAATAATTTTTGCAAGTTTTTTTGCTATAAAATGCCTATTTTTTAGGGGTTTTAACGGGGTTCTTTTTTTTATTTAACTTGGGAAAAGTCGCCAAAATCTTCATCGGTTTAATTGTATTTTCACGCTACTTTGTTCGCATTACTTTTAAGCATAGCTTCTATACTTAAATGACAGTCCAATTCTTCCCATTCGATGCCTGTATTATCACAGATAAAATGCCATTTTTCTAAATCTTCTAAATTTGCATTTTCAAGTTCTTTGTACCATTTTAAAGGAGTTTGGATTATGCGTTCGTCTTCTAATAAAACAATAAGATAATCTTTATTGAATTTTACATTCTTTGCCTTAACTAAAGTATTCATTCCATCTCCTTTCAAATTCAAGTTTGTGTTTTTTGACAGTTTTTAGAATAAAAGACAAATCTTTGTTTTTAAAACTGCTGAATCGAACTTGTAAATCTTCTAAATTAATTTTCGCAAATTCATTACCTTTCATAACATGAATATGCTTTGGTTCATGTTCATTTGAATAAAAGAAAAACTTAAAGCCATTGATTTCTAAAAGAGTGGGCATAATTTTCCTTACTTTATTCATAATTTTAATAAAATTATACCATTTTTTAATAATTTTTGCAAGTATTTATGCTATAAAATGCCTATTTTATGGGATTTTGAACGGATTTCTTTTTTATTTGACAAGGTTATTTTTGTAAATCGTAATTAAAAGTATTTTATCGTTTTTTAAATCTATATAATATGGAATGACATATTTCTTAAAGATAAAATCTCTTATGTTTTCATCATTAAAAAGAGTAGATTTTCGAAATTTATAAGGCATATTGTCAATGCACAAAATAGCATCTTTTAAAGATTTTGAAAAATAATTTTTTGCACTCACACTATCTTTAGCAATAAAGGCTAAAATATTATTAAGCTCTTTTTTAAATTTATCACTTTCCACAATTTTCATTCACAGCCATTCGCTACCTAATGGAGTTACTGATAATTTTCCTTGTTTATAGTGTAATAAAGTTTCTTCAGCTTCTTTTTTTATTTCATCTATGGTTCGATTATCTTCATAATTATCCAAAGTAGCTTCTAAATCATTTTTAGAAATTTTAAAAATAGCTCCTGCATTTTTTGACAAACATTCTAAACTTTTTATAAAATCAATATCATCACTTGTAATGGTTATAGTGTGCATTATAATTTCCTTTTTAAAGTTTATTAACATGATAATACCATTTTTTAATAATTTTTGCAAGTATTTATGCTATAAAATGCCTATTTTATGGGATTTTGAAACGGATTTCTTTTTTATTTAACTTGGAAAAATGAATGAGAATTTGTAGTTTCATGTACTAACAAAGGCAAGGGGCTTTTCTGCCCCTGCGGTTTTGTTAGAAAAATACTTCAACTTTAAGCTTAAAAAACCTAAAATTTAGGTATAATCTCACAAAACGCTTACTATGTCGTTTCATAGTTAGCCTTTGTTGTAATTTTCCGCTAGAGTTGCAGCTCTAAAGCGGATTTTTTATTATAGCGAATCTTGTTTTTTGCTTTTCTAATTTTTTGCCAATCTTTTCTATTTTTTTGTAATTGTTTTAATTTACAAAAATTTTGTTTTAGCCTATTATTAATTGTTTACATGGTAAAATTATTTCAAACTTGTTTTAATAATTGCAAAGGTTTTAGTCTCTTGTTAATTGTTTGCATGGTAAAATTTCAAAAGAGAAAACAATTCGAAGAAAAGGGTTTTAGTCTCTTGTTAATTGTTTACATGGTAAAATAGACTTATCTCAAAAGCCTATTTTACCAATGTTTTCACTTTCAAATGGTGTTTTTTACCCATTCAGATTCAACTATTGAAAGAACTCTTGCAGTTTTGTAAATATTATCATGCGGATTTAGTATAGTTCTCACAGCGTAATACTGTTCGTTTTTTACCTCTTCTTTTTCAACTACAACTATCGTATCAACTGATTCTTCTTGAAGTTTCAAAGGAATGTATAAAACTACCCTTTGCTTATAAGCTGCAGGAATAATCATCTTTTGAAGATTATAATTATCTTTGATGATTTTCAATTCACCATTAATAATGTGTCCTATGAACCTATCATTTAGTTTTTTCACAATTTCAGGTAATCGCTCTTTTCTCTCAAAAAGATGCAAATGATTTACCCTAAAATCCAATTTACTATCAAAAATGATTTCATTTTTGAATGTATCATAATCGCTTAAAGATTTAGGTATTTCTAAATCATCTAAAACTCTATCTCCATTAGAACAAAATTTTCTAAAAATATATCCTCCATTTTCCTGCTTTTCAAAGCATGCAAATATTGGAAAAACACCTGTACTATACAAACCTGTATTGAAACATGCCTTTGTTTTGTCTTTATTATAAGTAATAATATCAGGATAGCTTTTATTTTCATAAATGAACTCAAAATATTTAAATAGATAAGAAAATAAAATATTATTTCCGTTTCCCCAAAATTCTTTTTGAGCTATATTAGAAAGCTCTTGGAGTGTATTTAGAAAATTTGGAAAATAGGCAAATTGAAACAACAAAGGTTTCTCTTCAACTTTGTTTTGAATTTGATCACGATTTGAAGTCTTGTTTCTTGTGGTAGCTTTTTTAACATAAACTAAAGAAGGTTCGTTTTCATCTTTTTCAAGATCAAAGTCTGCTTCTATTAATGCCTTACTACAATTGATTTTTAAATCATATTTTCTTTTCAAATATTGACTGATATGTCCTGTAGTAACATGGTCAAATTTAGTCTTACTATCTTCATAGGCTTCCAAAATTAATTTTTCTATGTTTTTTTCCACGCTAAAAACCTAATTGTCCTTTCTTATAATCTTCTAAACCTTTCAATAGTCCAAAAAGTATGTCAGAATCAACCGCTCCTTCAATAGGAGTGCCTATTACTTTTCCTGTTGGAGTTAAAATATAAGTTGTTG